>CADAFY010000042.1 GCA_902787255.1 uncultured Bacteroidia bacterium | reverse complement strand
TCTTCCAGGGTGATGCTTTCCATCAACTGGCCTTGCGAGAGAGAGGCGCTCATCTTGTCCTCACCCTCTCCAATCTGCACATACGCGCCGAATTGTCCGTATTTGACGACTACCGGCCGGCCCTGCTCGTCCTGTCCGAGCAGGCGGTCTTCGCGTTTGGAGAAACTCTTTTCCGCCATCGTGCTGTCGATGGTCTGGTGGAACGGGGCGTAGAAGCGTCCGATGACGGCTTTCCATTGCTCCTGCCCGTGGGCGATTTTGTCGAAATCTTCCTCGACGCCTGCGGTGAAACCATAGTCCAGAATATCCGAAAAATGCTCAACCAGGTAGTCCGTCACCAGCATTCCGATTTCCTGGGGGAGGAGTTTGCGTTTTTCTGCTCCGACGACTTCCTTGGAAACGGAATAGGTAATCTCCCCGTTTTTGAGCAGGATGCTTTTTACTTCCAGTTTTTCTCCCTCCTTGTCGCCGATGACGATGTACCCGCGCGCTTTGGTCAACGTGGAGATGGTGGGAGCGTAGGTGGAAGGACGGCCGATGCCGAGTTCTTCGAGTTTCTTGACCAGCGAGGCCTCCGAGTAGCGGAAGGGGGGCTGGGTATATTTGCCCGCCGCCTTGGCGCTGTCGAGGTCGAGGAGGTCGCCGACGTGGATATTGGGAAGGGGAGCGCCCCATTCTTCCTGCTCTTCGTCATCCGTGCTTTCCCGGTATATTTTGAGGAATCCGTCAAAACGCACCTGGTCGGAAACCAGACCGAAACGGTCTTTTATTTTCTCCGTGCCAATCTGCACTTCCGTGCGCAGAAGCGTAGCGGGCGCCATCTGACTGGCAAGGGTGCGCTTCCATATCAGGTCGTACAATTTTTTCTCTTGGGCAGTCCCGTTGATGCTCGTACGGTCGATGTAGGTGGGGCGGATGGCTTCGTGGGCTTCCTGCGCTCCTTTTCCTTTGGTCTGGTACTGGCAGGGGCGGGAATATTCGGCACCAAACTGCTCCGTAATGAATTTTTTCGCTGTGGAGAGCGCCAGATTGGAGAGGTTGACCGAGTCGGTACGCATATAGGTGATGAGTCCCTCTTCGTAGAGTTTCTGGGCAATGCTCATCGTCTGCGAGACGCTGAAATGGTATCTGCGGGCTGCTTCCTGCTGCAGGGTAGAGGTGGTAAAAGGCGGGGCCGCATAGCGGGTCACTTCCTTGGATTGGATGTCGAGGATGGAGAAATCCAAACCGATGAGGCTGCGCAAGAAGGCTTCGGCCTCTTCGGCGGTCTTGAATTTCTTTTCCAGCGTAGTTTTGAGCGTACCGCCCTTTTTCAGTTTGAACAGGGCCTCGATGCGGTAGTACAGTTCCTTTTCGAAGGAAAGGATTTCTCGCTCGCGGTCCACGACCAGGCGCAGGGCGACCGATTGCACGCGGCCGGCCGACAGTCCGCGGCGGACCTTCCTCCAAAGCACGGGCGAAAGTTCAAATCCGACCAGACGGTCTAACACACGGCGTGCCTGCTGGGCGTCCACCAGATTCATATCAATGTCGCGGGGATTCTTGAGGGAATCAAGCACCGCTGTTTCGGTGATTTCGTGGAACACGATGCGGCGGGTGTTCTCCTTCTTCAAGCCCAAAGTCTCGAAAAGATGCCAGGAAATGGCTTCTCCTTCCCTATCTTCATCAGACGCCAAATAGATTGCAGGAGCATCTGCGGCCAGTTTTTTTAGTTTGCTGACCACCGATTTCTTGTCGGCCGGAATCATATATTTGGGTTCGAAACCGTTCTTGATGTCTATGCTCAAATCTTTTTCCGACAAATCGCGGATGTGTCCCCGGCTGGCTTCTACGATGTAATCGCTTTTCTCGCCGCCGAGGAATTTCTGGATTTTTTTGATTTTGCCGGGTGATTCGACGATAACCAGATTTTTTCCCATTTCGTTTTTTGTTACGCAATTCGCGGGGCAAATTGCAAATTGGACTGCAAAGTAAGGAACAAACAAGCGATTTTTCAAATTTTGTTGCTATTTTTGTAAGAATTTTGTGAAAAAATGAAAGAGAAAACCCGAAAAAAAGTCATAAAATGGGCGTGGATTGTGGTGTGCGCACCCTTGGCCTTCGCCCTGCTCCTCTTGTTGTCCGTCGCTCTCTTTGCGAAGATTCCCTCTTTTGAAGAATTGGAAAATCCCGAGAACAAACTCGCGACGCAAGTTTTGTCCGATGACGGGCAGATTTTGACAACCTTTCACATCGAGAACCGTTCGTATGTGACTTACGACCAACTCTCCCCGAACTTGGTCCACGCGCTGGTATCGACGGAAGACTGCCGTTTCTATGAACACTCGGGCGTGGATTTCCGCAGCCTGGGCCGTGTGATTTTCAAGACTATCCTGGGCGGTTCGAGCGAACAGGGCGGTGGCAGTACCATCACCCAGCAGTTGGCCAAGACTCTGTATCCCCGCGCGGAAGCGCGCAGCCGCATCCCCGGCGTATACCAGGCCAAAATGGTGTGGATTAAACTGCGCGAGTGGTTCACGGCCGTCAAATTGGAACGCAATTACACCAAGAACGAAATCATCACGATGTATTTCAACTCGGTGTTCTTCGGCAGCAGCGCCTACGGCATCCGGGCCGCCTCCCGCACTTTCTTCGACAAACTCCCTTCCGAACTGACGGCCGAGGAGAGCGCGATGCTGGTCGGCGCGGTCAATGCCCCCACCCGTTACAACCCCCAACTTCATCCCGAACGGGCCCGCGAGCGGCGAAATTTCGTACTGTCCCAGATGAAGAAATACGGTTATCTGAGCAAAGTACAGTACGATTCCATTTCCGCCCTGCCTATTACCCTGCATTATCAGGTGCAGGATCACAATGCCGGCAAAGGCCCCTATTTCCGCGATATGCTTCGCCGCATTATGAACGCCAAAGAACCTCAGCGCAAGAACTACGCCCAGTATGAAGATTATCGCGTCGATTCCCTGCAATGGGCGGATGACGAACTATACGGCTGGCTCAACAAGCATTTCAAGGCGGACGGAAGCCGTTACAACCTGGATAAAGACGGACTCCGCATTTATACCACCATCAATTACAAGATGCAGCAATATGCGGAAGAAGCTGTGGCGGAGCATCTGGGCAAAGACTTGCAAAAATCCTTCTGGCGGGATTTGCGCAACAAACGCAACAGCCCTTTCGACAATGCAACCTCCAAGGATATGGTCGCGCAGATTATGAAGCAGGCTCGCCGCTGGAGCGACCGCTATCGCTGTATGAAGGCGGCCGGATGCTCGGATAATGAAATATACAAGTCCTTCCAGGTCAAAACCAAGATGCGCGTGTTTTCCTGGGAGAAAAAAGGCTATCGCGACACCGTGATGACCCCGGATGACAGCATTCGTTACTACAAGTCTCATCTACGGGCGGCGTTTATGGCCGTAGAGCCTGTGACCGGACACGTGAAAGCCTATGTGGGCGGTCCCAATTACAAGTATTTCAAATACGATAATATCCGTCAGGGAAAACGGCAGGTCGGTTCGACCATCAAGCCCTATCTCTATACCCTCGCGATGCAAGAGGGATTGACACCCTGCACCCGCGTGGACAATGTTCCCCAGACCTTCTACCTGCCGGACGGCAGTGTCTGGACGCCCCGCAGTACCGACAAGGATGAGTGGATCGGCAACAATGTAACCTTGAAATGGGGCCTGTCTAAATCCTCGAACAATATCTCCGCCTATCTAATGAAACGCTTCGGCCCTGCGCCGATGGTGCAACTGATGCACAAGATGGGAGTCGGCAGTTACATTCCCGAAGTTCCCTCCATCTGTGTGGGCTCCGCCGAGGTGACGGTGTTTGAAATGGTGTGTGCCTACAATACGTTCCCTTCCAAAGGAATGTATGTGAGCCCCATCTTCGTGACCAAGATTGAGGATAATATGGGCAATGTGCTGAGCACGAGTTCCAACTACCGCCGCGAAGCCATCAATCCCCGCATCGCCTGGCTGATGGCCAACCTGATGCAGGGCGTTGTCAACCACGGTACGGCTTATCGTCTGCGGGCCAAATACAAACTTACGGGCGAAATCGCTGGCAAGACCGGTACCACCAACAACAACTCCGACGGTTGGTTCATCGGCTACACCCCGAGCCTGACGGCCGGCGTATGGGTGGGTGGCGAAGACCCGCAGATTCATTTCGAGGCGCTTGCCCTGGGCGGCGGTTCCAACATGGCCCTGCCGATTTGGGGCCTGTTTATGACCAAATGCCGCGCCGACAAGTCCCTGGGGATGCGGGAAGATGAACGTTTCTCCGTTCCCGGCGGCGTGGATGTGAGCCAGCTTGACTGTGATGGAAGCGATGCCGACGTGGACAAGAAAAATCAAGAAGAGGACAGTTTCTTCTTTTAACGGATATTGGTGATAGACTTTGGGTATGGCCTTTTTTGAGTATCGCAAACAGGATGCACAGGGGAATGAAGCCGGGTGCTCCCGTATCTTTTACGAGTGCTCGGGTTCCGGTCCGGCAGTAATGCTCCTGCACGGCTGGGGGTGTAACCATACATTCTGGGCCCCCATCGCGCAGGTGCTGTCCCGTTCCTACACGGTGTATAATTTCGACCTGCCGGGATTCGGACAGTCCGATGAACCGATGGCGGTCTGGGGCGTAAATGAATATGTCGAAATGCTGGAGGCCTTCGTGCGGGAGCATTGTGCGGGCCCTGTCTCGCTGGTGGGCCACTCTTTCGGCGGAAGGATGTCCATACTCTATGCGTCCCGCAATCCCGTGACGCGCATCGCCCTGGTGGATGCTGCGGGCGTACGGCCCAAACGGACCCTCGGCTACTATCGCCGCGTCTATACCTATAAATTCAAACGCTGGCTGGTGCTGAACATTTTCCATCGTCCGGATTTGTTCGAGCAATGGCGGGCCCATCAAGGCTCGGCGGACTACAAGGCGGCTTCCGTCCGGATGAAACCCATCTTCTCCAAGGTGGTCAATCAGGATTTGAAGGAATTTCTGCCGGCCATTCAGGCTCCGGTCCTGCTGTTCTGGGGCGAAAAAGATACGGCGACTCCGCTTGCGGACGCCAAAATTATGGAGAAAATGATTCCTTCGGAAACCCGCCTGGTGGTTATCCCGGGGGCCGGGCACTTTGCCGCCTTTATTGAGGGAAAGAAACAGTTCGCCGATGAAATGCGCGCGTTTTTTGGAATCGTGGCTGGCGAGGGTGTGAAGGATATAAATAAGGAGGGCCAAAGCGATGGTAAGTAATGTGATAGCCTGTGTGGTGGCCGTCCTGCTGCTGGTGCTGGCCGTCTATTTTTATCGCGCCTATTGGCTCTACGAGGTGCGGATGTTCCAACAGAACTCCTATCGTCCGGAGCGTTTCAAACGCTGGTGGTTCGGCCCCAAAAATAAGTATTCCGCCTTCCTGGCCTGGCTGATGCCCCTGCCCGTTAAAATTCCCTTGGCGAAGACCGCGCGTGTGAAACGCCTGTTCGTGACGGACGCGATGTTGACCTTGCTGCTCTTTTGCCTGGGTGTATGGGGCGTGCTGGCTCTCTGCGGCTGCTGCAGTTGCTGCGCTGGTGCGGGCTGTTGCGCTTTGCCTTGGGGCGGATGGTCGCTGGTGCTGGCGGTGTTCTGCGTCAGTTCCGTGTTGCTGATGGCTTCGAAATGGATTCTGCTGCTCGCCAATGCCGTGAACCAGCCCATCGAGAAAGCGATTTCCCGCTGGTACTATAACGATGCGGCCCGTATGTTGCGAGAACACAAGGACCTCATTATCATCGGCGTCACCGGCAGTTACGGAAAGACCTCCACCAAGAATTTCCTCTACCGGATTCTCTCTCAGAAATACAATACCCTGGTCACGCCGGGCAATTTCAACACCACCCTGGGTGTGGTTCGTACCATCCGCGAGCAGTTACAGCCCCACCATCAGGTGTTTATCGTCGAGATGGGTGCCAAACAGCCGGGGGATATCAAGGAAATCTGCGATTTGGTCCATCCGACCATCGGCATTGTCGCGTCCGTCGGACCGATGCACCTCGAGACTTTCGGTAGTTTGGAGAATATCCAAAAGACCAAATTTGAACTGGTGCGTGCCTTGCCGGCGAATGGCTTTGCCGCCATCAATGCGGATTCCCCGGGCATTGCCTCCTATGCCGATATTCCCACCCATTGCTGCGTCTTGCGCTATGGGGTGCGAAACGGCAATTTCCGGGCGCAGAATCTCTCATACAGCACCCGCGGCAGTTCCTTCGACCTTTCCTATGAGGCCTTCCCTGCCTTGGCCGGTGCTTCGCCTGCCGGAACGGATTCCGGCTCTGCCAGCGTAGTCACTATGGCAACCCACCTGCTGGGTGAAAGCAATATCCAGAATATTGTGGGGGCTTGCGCCGTCGCTTCTTACTTGGGCGTGACGCCTCAGCAGCAAAAGCGGGCTATTGCCCAGTTGCAGCAAGTGGAGAACCGCCTGTTTGTCAGCCGTCAGGGAACAGTGACCGTCATCAACGATGCCTATAATTCCAATCCCGAAGGGGCTGCAATGGCCCTTGATGTGCTGCGCGATATCCAGGGAGGACGCAAAATTTTGATTACCCCTGGCTTTGTGGAACTGGGCTCCCGTCAGGAAGAGGCTTGCCGCGAGTTGGGGTATAAATCCGCGTTCTGTGCGGATATCCTCATTGTCGTGAACCAATTGAACCGTGATGCCATTGTGGCGGGCGCACGGCAGGCGATAGTTGAGGCTTCAGCGGACTATTCTGCGGAGGCTTCCGACAGGCCTGATACCCATCCCGTTCGCTTGACGGAGGAGAATATTCATTGTATGGATGACCTGACGCTGGTCTTCGAGGCTTTGCCCCACATTTTGCAGCCCGACGATGTCCTGCTATACGAAAATGATTTACCGGATACTTTTAAATAACAGATACCTTTATATAATATGAAAATTACAGTTGGATTGCTCTTCGGGGGCCGTTCCGTAGAGAATGAAATTTCGGTGGTGACGGCGTTGCAGACGCTGGAATCGATGAACAAAGAAAAATACGATGTGGTGCCCATCTATATCGCCAAAACCGGAAAGTGGTACACGGGAGAAAAACTGCTGACCGTGGCCAACTATCGCGATATGAACACCTTGCTCAGCCAGTGCTCCGAGGTCTATATGCGCCCCGTCTTTGGGGATAAGAACCTGTATCTGGTGAATCCCGGTCCCTTTTCCAAAGGAGTCGTCGCGGCGCTGGACGTGATCTTGCCCACGCTTCACGGGACCAACTGTGAAGACGGTACCCTGCAGGGCGTGCTGACCAGTATCGGTATTCCGTTCGTGGGCTGCAACACCCTGGCTTCTGCCAACGGTATGGATAAAATTACGATGAAGATGATTCTTAAGGATTGTGATATCCCGGTGGTAGATTATTTCTGGTTCAATGACAAGGAATGGTATGCCAATCAAGATGCCGTCATAGGGCGGCTGGAAGCCAAGTTGAGTTATCCCGTTATCGTCAAGCCCGCCAACAGCGGAAGCAGCGTGGGCATCAAGGCGGCGCACAACCGTGACGAACTGATAGAGGCCGTAGAGTATGCCGCCAGTTTCACCACCCGCGTCATTGTCGAGCGTCTGGTGACTCAGTTGAAGGAAGTCAATTGTTCGGTGAAGGGCGACTACAACGATTGCGAGACCTCGGTCTGCGAGGTGCCTATGCGCAGCGGTGAGATTCTGAGTTACCAAGACAAGTATATGCGCGGAGGCGGTACCAAGGGTGCCAAAGGCGGAGTCAAGAGCGGTGCGGCGGCCGGACTTTCCGATGGGGCGGCTTCCGAATCTGCTTCCGGTGAGGGGGCTTCCTGCGATGCGGCTGCCGAGGGGGCTTCCTGCGAAAACGAGGGAATGCGTTCTTTGCTGCGCGAACTTCCCGCCAATTTGCCTGCGGGAGAGACGGAGCGCATTCAGGAACTGGCGCGCGCGACTTTCCGGGCCCTGGCCTGTGATGGACTGAGCCGCATCGATTTTATCATCGACGAGAGCGACCGCAGCATTTACGTGAATGAAATCAACACCATCCCGGGCTCGCTGTCCAATTATCTGTGGGAGGCGACTCCCAAGGCAGATGGGGAAAAGTATCGTTTCTCTGAGGTGCTCGACGGCCTGATCGAGGGTGCTTTTGCCCGCAGTCGTGAGGAAGGCTTCAAAGTGACGGACTTCGGCGGCAATATCTTCGCCGCGATGCCCGCCGGCGGCGGTTCCAAGATGTAGGTCGGCCGACGCGCTGTGTTATTGCGTGACTTTATATCGAGTGCGCGGAGCGACTTGTCTTCGTTGGAAGGCACCGCTCCGCTTTATTCTCCTGAAGAGGCGGCCGCGCTGGTGTCCCGTTTGTGCGAGGCGCTGTTGGGCGTCACGCCTTATGCCCATATCGTCAATCCGAACCTGGAAATCCCAGAGGCATCCTTGCCGGCGTTGCAGGATGCGCTTGCCCGGCTGGCGGCAGGGGAGCCGTTGCAGTATGTGCTCGGCTATGCCGATTTTCTTGGGATGCGCCTGCGCGTCACTCCCGACGTGCTGATTCCCCGTCCCGAAACCGAAGAACTTTGCCGCCGCGTCATTGCCTCCTATCCCTCCGTCTCGGCTGCTTCCGCCAATCCAGTCCTTCCTCGCGCTATACTGGACTTGTGCTGTGGCAGCGGCTGCATCACCTGGGCGATGGCCCGCGCTTTTCCCGATGCGCTGGTGGTCGGCGTGGACCTGTCCGCCGAAGCCTTGAGAGTTGCGCGCTCCCAAAATGTGGCGATATCCACTCCCTATTTTTTGCAGGCCGATGTGCTGCAGGTCCCCGAACTTTTGCAGACGCTCAAGGCCTTTTTGATCGAGCACGGATGCGCCGGCTTTGACCTTCTGCTGTCCAATCCGCCTTATGTACGGGAGAGTGAAAGAACGCAGATGCGACGGAATGTCCTGGACTTCGAGCCCGAGATGGCTTTGTTTGTGCCTGATGCAGACCCGCTCCGTTTTTATAAGGCCTCCGCGGAGGTGTTCGCTTCGGAACTTTTCGCGCCTTCTTCTTTTGCTGCGTTCGAACTTAACGAAGCGCTCGGCGAATCAACAGAGAATATTTTCAAAGAAAAAATGTGCGCTGTACAGTTGCAGAAAGACATTTTTGAAAAAAATCGCTTTCTTTTTGCAAAAAAATGAGAAAACTTTTTCATTCTGGCACGCGACTTGCAATAGCAATCTATCGAATAGTTTTTTCATAGGTTTAAGTTTTTAGGTTAGATGGAAGAGCCCTGTCGTGAGACACGGCTCTTTTGTTTTATTTGCTTTTCTCTCAAATTGCTTGTACATTTGTATGTTAAAC
>CADAFY010000041.1 GCA_902787255.1 uncultured Bacteroidia bacterium | reverse complement strand
CTGGACAGCCTCGTATACAAAAACATGGCTCTCGGCAATCGTACGGTGGATGTTCAAATAACGCCGTCGGAGCAATATGAAAAGGCCATTCGGGCGGACGTGCGACTGGACGACATCCCGCTTGAACTGGTCAGCGGTATCATTCAGATGGATGACATCGGCCTGGATGGTTTTGTCCGGGCCCAAGCGACCTTGGACGGTCTGCCCGGGCGCTATGACCTCTCCGCCGAGGTGCTGCCGATGGATGTGAGCGCGACCTACAAGCCCTATGATGTCAAGATGAGGCTGGGCGAAACACCCATTGTGATGAATCATAACAATGTGGAATTGAAAGATTTCCGCATTTATAGCGCCGACAGTTCCTTCCTGGCTCTCAACGGCGGGATGGATATCGAAAAGATGCGTATGGATGTGGAAGTGTCCGCCGATCATTTCTCTCCGGCGAAACTGGAAAAAGGCGGGCCCATTCCCGTCTATGGCCAGTTGGCGACCAATATCCACGGCCGGGTAAGCGGGCAGTTGGACAGTCTCCTTGCGGATGTGGATGTCACGATTCTGCCCGGTACGGACCTTACCTATCCGATTGATAAAAAGAATCTGGCGCAGATCAAACCGCATGGTACGGTCAATGTGCAGTACGGAACGGCTGACGGAGCGCTCAACCTGGACGGCGTCATCCACGTGGACGAAGGGCAGGTTCGTTATTCACCCAAGTTATACCCTATGATGCCCTTCCAGGTGGATTCGGCCAGCAATATCCGTTTCAACGGGCCCCTCGGCAAGACGATGCTCAACATTTCCGCTTCGCAGCAGGCGAAGGCGGATGTGCAGTCGGAGGGAGAAGAGATGCGCCGGGTGGATTTCAATACGGGTGTTCGCATCAACGGAGAACTTGATTCGCTGAATCTGGGCGCCATCGGTTTCTACCTCGAAGCCCCGAATGACGAAACCATTGAGCACGAACTCGCCGCAATGGACGAGGAAACGCGCGAGGGTACGGCGGCGGCTCTGCTGGCTACCGGAATGTATATGGGCGAAAGCAATGTGGCCGCGCAAAGGGGAGGATATGCCCTGTCCAGTATCATCAACAGCCGGCTCAATGCCGCGATGGCCAATTCCAAGATGGGAAAGATCATAGAAGTCGATATCAGCAGCGGACAGACCGAGCACGCGGTCGGCAAGACCAATGACACAAACATCGCCATCAGCAAATCCCTGTTCAAGGACAAGTTGCGCATCACTGCCGGCTCTACCATCTCCGACAATCCCGAGGTCAACAAAGCCAATGGCTTGCTCAGCCGAATCTCCGCCGATTATAAGCTGACAAAGTCGGGCAATGTGCTGCTGCGCCTGTTCGCCCAACGCGACTATGACAATATTTTTGAAGGCGAACTCTATAAGTCCGGTATCGGCGTGGAGACTGTCACGCAATGGAAACGCGACCGCATTCTGCGTTCCTCCGGCGATACGATTACGCGCACCTACAAATTGACGGCGGATGCGGATGTCGCCTATCGTTCCAACAGCAGCATCGGCCCCAACCTGACCCTCACCCACTCCATCAGAAACCTGATCGGGCGCGGGGAAACCTTTGCGGTAAAGGGATACGGGGCGTACTATTGGGCGTTGCGCGACCGCTATCCGGGAGATCCGACCAAAACCGACACTTACAAGGTCGGTGTGGATGCCTCGCTCACTTTCCCATATCTTCACTGGGCGGGAGACAACAACCCCGATGGCGACACGCGTTACAGGATGGGATACAAGTATGAGAATATAGCCGGCGGATGCCGCGTCCACAAGGCCTCCGGCGGATTTTCGTACTTCATTCGTCCTTCCCGTTACCTCACGCACGTTTTCACTCCCATTTCGCTTTCTGTTGTCCGAACAGACATCGAAGCGACGGGCGTGAATAGTGCGGATGCCTTTCCGGAACTGGTCAGGATGCTGGCCGGAAACGAATTCGTCCCCTCGGTCGGTTATGGGCTCACCTACAGCGATTATCGCTTCAAGCGGGCCGTCAACACGATGTTCGACATTGATATCAAAGAGTCGGGCAACCTGATCAATGCGACCTATAGCGCCTTCGGCCGTTCTTGGAATGAAAAAGAGAAAAAGATTATCGGTCTTCCTTTCAACCAGTTCGTCAAACTGACGGTCGAGTTGTGCAACAAATTCAACCTGACGGAGCAGGTCAGCATCGCCACCCGTCTTTTTGCAGGCGCCAACTTGCCGCTGGGAAATTCCAACAGCACGCCGCTTTCCGAAGCGTTCTATGCCGGCGGCCCCAACAGCTTGCGGGCGGCCCAACCCTACGCCTACGGTGCGGGCGGTTTTCACAGTTTCAAATACAACCAGAGTTTCTTCCACGCCGGCGATGTCAAACTGGAAGCCAACCTGGAACTGCGTTTCCCTATTTTCTGGAAAGTCTTCGGTGCCGTATTTTTTGATGCCGGCAATGTCTGGAATTGGCGCAATACTTCAGACCTCCTCAGTCCCGAGGATTACGCGCTCGTTGTCGAGAAGATGGGCTTGACCGAGGACATCCGGGACGGCATCATCGGGAACCCGGATCTCGCCCGGCAGATTGCCCTGGGCACCGGCGCGGGACTCCGCCTCGACCTCGACGGGCTCGTCATCCGCCTGGACCTGGGTGTAGGCATCCACGCCCCCTACCAGACCTACAAATATACCAAAGAATTTACTCCGGACCTCTCGCAGCCCATCACCACCTACTACAACATCCCTTCCGTCCTCGACGCCCTCCGCCTCAACTTCGGCATAGGGTATCCGTTCTGACGGCTACCTCACATCGAGGATGCCTCGGAAGGAGGAGTTGGCGCGGTAGTGGGGTGCGTAGAGGGATTCGATGACCATTGCGGGGGCGGTGAACGCGCCGGCTTGGGTTACATAGAACTCTTCGGTCACGACTGTCTTCTCTTCGGGGCAGACTTCCCAGAAGTATTCCGTGCATTCGGCTTTCACGTTGCGGTAAAGCGTCCATCCGGAGAGGCCGGAAAGTTGATCGACGGGCTTCAGGGCGGCTTCACGCCCGGCGGTGAGTTTTACGAAACTGCGGTTCTCGCCATTCCATATCTGGTACTGCACTTGAATCTTGTCGCCCACACTTACCGGAGTACCGGGCTGGATTTCAACGGGATGAGCTTGTCCTGTCACGGTGCGATAGAACTTGCGCTTTATGGTAAAGCCGTTGCCGGTTTCCTTGATGTCCTTGAAAGTAGCGTCGTAGACAGCGGAAAGCGCCAGAATGCGGGTGTCAAGAACACTCCGGGAACCATTCAAGATGGCATCGATGGCATCCACGAAGGCGGGGTCTTCGTCCCATTTTTGCGTTTCTTTCTGCAGCAGGAGCCAGAGACGGATGCCGTCGGATACCGTGGCAGCGGATTGCCGGGACGAATCCGAGAAGGACGGGTCGGAAAGAAGCTTGCTCAGGAGCGCGTGGGCGTAGGCCTCGCTTTCAAGAAGACCGCGCCAGGGCAAAACGGCGTTGGGATAGTACCAGCCGCCGTCTCGGTGCTCTACGGCGTATTCAAGAAGGGAGACGACATCGGCCTTGATGGACTTTTGGATTTTGGCGCCGGCCGTGAAGTCGAAACCCCAGGCTTTGGCAAGGGACATGCCCTCGGAAGAGGCCGCCAGGTTTTTGAGCGTTGTGATCCTGCGGGCTTTGGCAAGAATCTGTCCCTGCAGGCCTTGGCCGTCCTTCTTGGAAGGAGTGAGATAACTCTTCGCGTATTTCTTGAACTCGGCCATCCGGCTCTTGTCCGCTTTTGACACGGGCTTGACGGTAAACGGAACGCTGGCGTACATAGCGCGAATGTGCATGTACTGGGCATCGGACAACCAGCCGTACCAGATAGGCTTTTGGGTCCCGAACATAACGCTGTCAAGGTATTTCACGGACGTGTCCGTTTGGGGAATGTCGAAGCCTCGGTCGCGGAGTTTGGCTATGCGCTCCAACACCACTGCGGTAATGACGGGGCTGGAGTTCATTCCCTCGAACCAAGCGAATCCGCCGTCGGCGTTGCGGCAGGCAAGAATCTTCGGGAGAAGGTCGTCTTCCAGCGTTTTCCCGGTTTCAGATTCTCCGGCAAGGACAGAAGAAATGAGCCGGACATACCAGGCTTCGGTGAGGGAGAGGACATCGTGGCCGGAGGGGTTTATATGAGAAGGAATGGCATCCTTGACCATGTCCAGGACGGTAATTTCCTTCAGGTCGGCCTTCGAGCCGTCAACATTCAAGAACTGGTCGCGGAGGCGAGCCAAAAGTTTTTCGCGGTCGGCGCCAGCCAAGAGCACGGCGCTGTGAGCCTCCGTGAGTGTCTGCGCGGGAGCGTAAACCGGAATGGTGACGCGCACGGCATCGGAAAATTCGGGGGCCAGGAAGGAGGCGGTCAAGGTCAGATCGCTGGCCGGCGCCTTCACGGGGAAGGAGACGGTTTGGGTCTCTCCGGGGGCCAGGGTGACGGGGGCGGAATGCTGGTCGGGGCCTCCCGAGACGGAGAGTTGGATGGTGCCGGTTACGGGTTCTTCGGCCATGCTGGAGACAGTTACAGCGGCGTTGTAGGTGTCGCCTTCATACAGGTAGCGAGGCTCCAGGAGGGAGACCTTGACGGGCAGGGAGACCACCATCTCTTTCTCCGCAATGGCGTTCTGCATGGCGGGTGTATGCGCGTATACGCGTACATAATAGGTGGAAAGCTTGTCCGAAGTCTTGAAGCTGAAACGCAGTGTCCCGTCTTTGGCGGAGACCAGGTGGGGCTGGAAGGTCAAGGCGTTCTCGAGGGCTTCGCGGAGAGTAATCGCAGCCTCATTGGCGGATCCTGCGTCAAGGGAAGCTCGATTGACAGAGGCCTTGGCAACGCTTCCGACCCTTTCGGTCGCATCGGTTCTCGTCATGCAAGCCTCCAATAAAGGCTCCTCTCCATAGCGATAGTAATTGCCTCCGTAATCCAGAATGTGCCCGCAGGTAGACCTCACAAAAACGGACGGTACGCTGAAGTCAATCAAGGAAACGGTAGCCCAGTCATTGCTAGCTATCGCGTCGATGCTCTTGTCCCAAACGGCGGCAAGGGCTTCGACACCCGCAGCGGTCTTGAGGGTAAATGTATATTCGGTGCCGGGATAGGCGGCATCGGTGAACCGGGTAAACATAAGGGGTAGGACGAAAGCGCTCTTTTCACGGCGGAACTGCCTATTGTATTCCACGCTCTCTCCGTTGATGAACCAGAAGATTTGCAGGCGCACGGCCTCCGGATAATCTTTCTTGTAGTTCAATTTGAGGTCCGTCATTTCCTGGGCTGAATAGGACTTGTTCAGAAGGACGGCCTTCTTGTCGCCATACAGGGTGACTTGGGCGTAAGCGGTGCCCTCGCCGCTGCCGAAACGGGCAGTCATGGTATCGTTTACGCTTGCTGGTCCGGGGAGGAAGACGCGCTTGACGGAGGCCGGAACCGTCTTGTCCGTAGGCCGCAGAACCAGAATTTTCATCTCGCTTTTGCCCGTTGCTTCACGTTCAGAAACGCTTGTTTTCAAGGTATATACGCCCGCAGGAACGCCTGCCAGAGAGACCTCGAGACTCTCCCCGGAGACGGCCGTACCGGAGGCGACATCGTCAAGCGACCAGTTCACTCGGAGGGGGACGTCGTTCCCGTTGGAATCCCGGGCTTGAAGTCTTAATTTCAACACATCTTCCGTGACGATTTTCTTCCCTTCGTAAGATCCCCATCCATAATGCGGCCTCGCCGACCCCTCCTCCATCAGGGAGAACTCTCCCTCGGCGGCGTTCTCGACGGTCGTCTTGACGGAAAGCGAGGAACTGATGTAAAAACAGGTGGACTGCTCCATGGTTTCCCCGGTAGAATCCACCACTTTTACGGTGATGTCGTACCATCCGGATCTAACGTTGGGGACGGTGAAGGAGAAACGGTTATCAGCGCCTATTTCTTTCTCCTCTTCCAGGATTGTGGTGTCGTAGCAACGGACAGAAAGAATGGCCCTGGATCCGGTGAGTTTGTGCCCGGAGAAGGACTTGACGGAACCGGAAACGGGAACATCGTCCCCCTTCAGGAACAGTTTTTCGTGACGGTCGAAGGCAATCTCGAAGGTGGGGAGGACGAACTCGTCTACCCGGAAGGAGGAACGGCCGATGCAGTGCTTCCCGTCCAGGATTTCCAAAGAGAAGCGACCGTTTCTGAGACCTTTGGGGATGGTGAATCGGCCCGATACGGAGCCGTAGGCATTGCTCTGGAGAGCCAGTTTCCCCCGTTCGTTTCCCTCGCTGTCGAGGAGGATGGCCGTGAGGTTCTTGCCTTCCAGCGCTTGCAACTGCTTCATAGGATTGCCGGTATAAACTACGGCTTTGAACTGGAGTTCGTCACCGGGGTTGTAGGCGCCTCGGTCGCGGTAGATGTTGCAGCGGGTCTCCTTGGAGTTGTCACTGGCGTAATAATCGTCGTCAACCCATACGACGCCCGACTTCCGTTTTCCGGTCTGTGCGCTCAGGGTGTAACTTTTCCGGGCGCTCATTTTCTTTGTGATAGAACTAGGCAACGGGGTGAATCCATCCAGGTTTACGCTTGCACTAGCCACTACGCTGGAGCCGCTCTTGAGGTATATCTCCGCTGATTTGACCGGCTTGCCGGTCTTGTAATCCGCCACGTACACATTCAAGCCCCTGGAATCCCTTCGGGTGGCAATGGAAAGCGTATACTGCATATAGCAGGCGGAGCCCACCAACTTCCCGTTGACGGCTTCGGCGTGGTAGTCGCCGTCGTCAAGGGCAGGAAGAAGGATTTTGACGGTGTCCTTGACATAGAAGCTGTTGGATGAGTTCTTGGCCGTCCACGTATTCAAGGCTTTTTGGGATGTTCCTTGATAGAGGGAAACTTTGGCATCCGGGAGATTCTGGAAAAGGACCAAGATGTTTCCATCTTTGAAACTGAGGTCGATGTCCTTGTTTTCAAGAGATCTGATGAGGCCCTCTATGGACGTGACTTTGTCCGCGATGAGTTTTTCGTCGCCTCGGAATGTGGCGCGCTTCTTCTCGAAGGCCTTGCAGTCCTGATAGAGGGACTTGTACGGAGCGTCATCGTGGTCTCCGGCTTCCCTCAGTTTGCCGAAACGGCTCAAGAGCGCCTGCGATTGGGGAAAAAGCCCTGCGGCAGTGCCGTCATATTGGGCGGCGAGTTCCGCCATGCGTTTTTCACGCGTGGCGCTGTTGTAGTCCTGGCTCGCCAAAAAGTAGTCAAGGGCGGCATTTTTGGGGTACTCTGTATATGGCTTAAGTTTTTCTATGACTTCCTTGTCCGTGAAATCCTTGGCTACAAGCCGCCAGAGGACATATTCTTCATCAGACTTGATGAAATGCGGGAGCGTGCCGGCGAGGAAGGCGTCGAGACCTTGGTAGAAAGCCGGGTGGCAGCCGACGAACTCGTTCCTTTCGACAAAGGACTTGAGCGCGCCGGCATCTTCGTAACAGTATTGGTCCAAGTAGGCGAAGGTGACCAGGGGGTCGCCGAACGCCTCGATTTCCTGATACAGAGCCAGCATGGCGGCTTCGCGATCTTTCCAGTTGCGGCGTTCGACCGCTTCCACGTACAGCGTTGCGGCATCGTAGAAGTCCTCGGCGTAGCGTTTCCGAGTTGCTTCCTCCTTGATTTGAGCCAGAATTTCCGCCTCAGTTTTGGGCTTGTCCGCTTTGTGGGCCTCCTCGTACTTCTGCCAAAGGCGGGTAAGTTTGTGTCCGTCGTCGTTCATAGCAAACAGGTTCATTGCCGCTAACGCGGAAGTCAGTGCAATAAGTGTAACAAGAAGTCGTTTCATAATCTCATAGTCGCAACAAAAGCGCTAATCTTCTGCAAGGATTATGCCTTGACAAATATAATCAAATTTGCAGAAAAAAATCATTACCTTTGTATCTAACCTAAAAACAGGATAATGAAAATTCTGATAAAGATATTTGCCACGCTGGTGGCGCTGGCGGCATTTGGGTTGCCGGCGGGGGCGCAAACGGCGGTTGATACGACGAAGCGTTCGCACACCATCACGAGGGAGCAGATGAACAAAGGTCTGGTGACGGACGGTCTGGGAGCGTTGAACGGTCAGAGTGCCGGTGTGACGATAACTACCGGGGCGGACCGGGGTGCGATGCTCAATGCCGTGCGTGTGAGGGGTACGACCTCTTTGACGGGCGGCAACAACCCTCTGGTGGTGATTGACGGAGTGACCAGCGACTTGGAAACCCTGGGAACGCTCTATCCGGGCGACATCGAGAGTTTCACGATTTTGAAAGATGCTTCGGAGACCTCTCAATACGGGTCCCGGGGCGCTTCGGGTGTCATCGTGGTCAATACGGTCAAGGGAAAAAGCGGTCGGTTTCAAATCAGTTATGACGTGACGGGCGGTGTGGAAGCCATCTACAAGAATTTGCAAATGTTGTCGGCTGACGGCTTCCGGGAATGGAACAACAGTCACGGCTACATTTGGCAGGACGGCGGAACTTCGACCAACTGGGTGGATGTTCCGACCCGCGTAGGCTATATCCAGAAGCATCATCTGGCGCTCAGCGGCGGCACCGAGGAGAGCAACTACCGCGCGTCCATCGCCATTCTGGACCGCAATGCTGTCATCAAGACCAACAACCACCAGAACTACACGGCGAAAGTGGACCTCAGTCAGAAGGCCTTCGGCGGCATTGTCCAATTCGACTTCGGCATCTTCGGCGCCTTGCAGCACATTGCCCAATTGGAGGACTTGCAGCAACTCTTCTATTCTTCGGCGACCTTCAACCCGACCTTCCCGGCCGGCAAGGTGAACGGGGAATATCCGGGATTGCCGTCTGCCAGCCAGATTGCCAATCCCAGCGCCCTGCTCGATAAAAAATATGACAACGACAACGCCACGCTCAACACGCACCTCAAGGCTACCATCAATATTTTGAAATCGTTGCAGTTGGCACTCTTCGGGGCTTATTCTTATTCGACGACCGACAACGCCCATTTTCTGCCCACCTACGTGGCCAGTGGAGGCGAGGCCTATCGGGGCCGGCAGCGGGTGCAGGACTTGCTGGCCAACCTGACCTTGGATTACAAGCAAGATTTCGGGATTCATCGCTTGGAACTCAACGCGTTGGCCGAGGTCCAGAAGATGATGCGAGACGGTTCGTTCAGCACGACGACGGGTTTCACGACCAACGCGCTGGGCTACCATTCCCTGCAGGCCGGCGCTTCCCGTCCCTGGGATGGAACCGGTTCCTATTATGAGGATGTGAGTATGCTTTCCTTTGCGTTGGGCGGTTCGTACAAAGTCGCTTCCCGCTACATCTTGAACGCCAATATCCGTGCGGATGCGTCCTCGCTTTTCGGCGCCAATCATCGCTGGGGCTTCTTCCC
>CADAFY010000040.1 GCA_902787255.1 uncultured Bacteroidia bacterium | reverse complement strand
ATCGCCCTGCACAAGATGATCCGGCTGATTACCTTGGCCACGGCCGGCAACGGCTACCTCAACTTTATGGGCAACGAATTCGGCCATCCGGAATGGATCGATTTCCCGCGTGAAGGAAACGGATGGTCCTTCCAATATGCCCGCAGGCAGTGGTCGCTGGTCGACTCAGATCTCTTGCGTTACAAAGCTTTGAATGCTTTTGACCGGGATATGATTCATCTGGCCGCCCGCGAAGGGCTGCTGGAGGCGGCTCCCGAGGCACTGGTCATCGACCAGGAGAAAAAGGTGTTGATTTTCAAGCGCCGCGATTGCCTCTTCGCTGCCAATTTCAACCCGACCGAGTCTTTCTCGGACTACGGCTTTGCCGCTCCCGGAGGCCAATATGAACTCGTGCTGGACACCGACGAGGCAGATTACGACGGCTTTTCGCGCATTCAACGCGGTGAAAAGCATTGGAGCGTCGCCCAGAAATCTCCCAACGGCCCGCAGGAGTACAACGACACTTTGTACCTCTACCTTCCCGCCCGCACGATGCAAGTGCTCCGCAAGGTTGATTGAGTTTCCCTACTTCAATGTCCAAGTCCCTGAAGCGCACTCGTGGATTTCGTACGCGGTTTCGTCGAAAGGACGGGCGGAGGCTTCGGAAGCGCTGCGCGGCAGCCAGATGGTGGCGTGACAGCCCGCGGGAATCTCCACTTTCAGCGTGACCTTGTCATCCCGGCAGGAATAGTAGGACGCCAGCGGCCCGTACGGGGTCTGCGTGCGATAACTGACTTCGTCCAGACCCACGACGGGGATGGGACGGATGAGGATGTGTCGGAAGCCCGGCTCCGCAGGGTCGGTATCGACGCCGGCCAGCACGCGGGAATACCAGGTCAGACCGCCGCCGTACATCGGATGGTTGTGGGAATGTTGCCCGCCCCAGTACTCCCAGAGAGTGGTGGCCCCCTGCTCCAGGAACCAGCCGTAACTCGGGAAGTCTCGCTTCGTGATAATCTCGTAGGCCAGGTCGCTCATTCCGTTCATCGCCAAGGTCTCGAAGAGGAAACGGGTGGCGATGAAACCGGTGTTGAGGTGTCCGCCGTAGCGCACGCCCAATTCTTCTCGCAGCGTGGCCCTCACATCGTCCAGGCACTCGTCCGGTACGCCCATATACAGAGCATACACATTGCTGCCATAGTCTCCGTAAGACTTGGCTGAAGCATCATAGAAGCTGCGGTGGAAAGCCGCCTTGATGGCAGCGGCCTTTTCTTCGTATTGGAGCGCCGTCTCCGTATCGCCCAATGCTGCGGCTGCCTGTGCCGTCAGATGGCTGCAATACCAATAATAAAAGGTATGGACCAGAGCCAGTTCGGGCAGCCCGAAGGCTTCCGCCCAGTCGCCGAGGTTGAGATACTTAGTCGGCGTGCCGTCCGGCTTGGTCTTTTCGGAAAGGATGGTGCCGTCCTTGCGTTCCCACTGGGACAGATAGCGGACATAACCCTTCATTCCTTCCAAACTCTTTTCCAACAGTAGCCGGTCGCCGTAGCGGCAGTAGAACTCCCAAGGCATCACGCAGATGGCCGCCCCCCAGGGCACGCCTCCTCCGCACATCGCCTCCCACGGCGCTCCGTTGGGTACATAACCGGTCTCGGGATTTTGGGCGCCCAGGATGTCGCCTATCCATTTGTTGTAGAACGCATCGGCATCGAAAGAGGCCATCACGGCCGCCATTGCGACCTGGGCGTCTCCAGTGTAGGGAAGCCGCTCGCGGTGCGGGCAGTCGGAAGCGACGCCGCTGTGCATATTGTCTTTCTGCGCCCTGCGGAACAGTTCCAAAATATCTTCCAGCATAGGGTTGCTGCATCGGAACTCCGCATTGACCGGGACATCGCTGTTGACCGCTTCGGCCACCAATTGCTTGGCGGACAAGTCGTCTATGCCGCTGATGATGGCTTCGCGGAAGACAAACCAACTGAAACGGGGCGCCCAGTCCACCTTGCCCGAAGAGGCAAAGACATATTCGCAGCGCGGACTTTTGTATTCTCCCTGATAATTGACTTTGAGCGTATCGCCCACTTGCCCGCGTATACCCTTGAAGCGTATCCAGCCGGAGATGACCTGGCCGAAATCCACTTTGTAGGACCCGTCTTCGAGGCGGCTGAAAGATACGGGCCGCAGCCGCTCCATCACCTTGTCGGTCGGAGCCATCTGGGCGCACAACGCGCCGTCGGGCGCTTTGACTTCCACGGCCGGCGTCCAGGCGGATTCGTCCGTTTTGACAGTGTCCCATCCGGGGATTTCTTCCCGCGCATCAAAGACTTCGCCCTGCCACAAATCACCGAATACGATGGGGGAGGGCGCAGCCATCCAATTTTCATCCGTGACCACCTCCTCGCGATGGCCGTCCTGGTAAATCAGTTCGATATGGGCGATGAGTCTCGGCGTGCCGAAGGGCTCGCACGGACGCCGTACGAGGGTCGGTGCCGTGTGGAAATAGCCGTTGCCCAGCAGGATGCCGACGGCGTTCGGTCCTTTTTTCAGGAGAGCGGTAATGTCATAACCTACATAGAGGCAACGATGATAGGTGAATTTTGCGTCAATGGCAGTCTGCTTGCTGAGGGCGGCATAAGGGCGATAAGTGTAGTCGGTAAAGCCGGGAACGAAATAGTCATCTCCCACCTTTTGTCCGTTGAGACTCATCTCAAACCACCCCAGGCCGCTGACATAGGCCCGCGCTTCTTTCAGACCGGGGCCGACCGAAAACTCCTTGCGGAACATCGGATAGCGGGGGTACCAGTTGAAACGGATGTCCTCCTGCCAGGGAGCGCCTATCCATTTTGCGTTCCATTGCTTCGCTTCGATGCCCGTTCCCCAGCAGGCCGTCTTGCTCCAGCGGGAAACCTGTCCCTGGCTGTCCCAGACGCGGACTTTCCAGTAGCAGGTCGTCATTGTCGGCAGGGCGGCTCCTTCGTAGGGAACAAGGTGGGAAGCGTCGCCTTCCCTGCGGCCCGAGTCCCAGAGGTCCGCCTGCCCTTCCTCCAACAGCCGGGGGGAGGTGGCTGCCAGTATCTGCCAGGCGCTCTGTCCCTCTTGCTGAACCTTCCGGCTGACAGGACGGTTGATCCAGGACAGGCGCGGCTGCGCGACATCGACGGTGTAGGGGTTGACCAGGTATTCGCAGCGGAGTCCTTCCGGCTGCAACCGGCTTTGCGTGCATCCGCACACTCCCAGCAAAACAATTAAAAACAGGTATTTCTTCATATAAGGCGGTTGTACTCTGACTTCAGTACATTTCTACAAAATTGGCTTAAATAGTCGTAAAAAACAAATATTTCATCCAAAAAATGACAAATAAAGAGTATCTTTGTACACTTTGCTTGGTAATTTTAAGTTTTTGATATCCGTTATGAAAAAAACTCTGATGATCGCAGCCTTGGCGCTGATGCTGGGCGCTTGCTGCAAACAGGCCCGTCCTGATTACTATGTTTGTGCTTTCGTGTGGCCTTCCTGCCACGACGATTCCCTGGCCCGCGAGTGGATATGGCGCGACGGTGAGGGCGAATGGGAGATGATTCGCAAAGGCGACCCCCGTTTCGAGGGGCACTACCAGCCCAAGGTTCCGTATTGGGGTTACGAGATGGATGACGACCCCGTCGTCGTGGAGAAATGGATACAGACCGCGCTCAGCCACGGCGTGAATACCTTCATCTACGACTGGTACTGGTTCCACGACCCGAACGGGTACAACGGTCCTTTCCTGGAGTCTGCCCTGGATAATGGTTTCCTCGGCGCCCCGTCCAACGAGAAGATGAATTTCTACATTATGTACGCCAATCACGTGGTGAAGTACAACTATTGGAATTACCATAAATGGGGCGAGCGGAAGGATACGCTCTTCAGCCCGACGGTCGGGATGGAAGACTGGAAAAAAATCGTAGACCGGGTGATTACGCAGTATTTCCATCGTCCCAACTATGTCAAAATCGACGGCTGCCCCGTGTTCGCTATGTTTGATGTCGACGCCTTCAAGGAGGGATTCCCTTCGGACGAGGAGGCCGCCCAGGCCATGGAATATTTCCGTGAGAAAACCCGCGAGGCCGGTTTCCCGGGCTTGCACCTGCAATTCACGCCGGGCGCCAGCAGCAGTCCCAATCCGCCGAGCGCGGCAAAGACGAAGGTCAACATCCCGCTGCTGGGCATCAACAGCATCGCCATGTACAATATGGGCGGGTTTGACTGCGACTATCTGAGGCACAACGAAAAGGCCCTCGTGAAACGCAAAAACACGGAAGAAGCCTTTGACGTCCCTGTATTCCCGACCGTGTCCCTGGGTTGGGACGATACGCCGCGCTTCCCGGCCCAAAGAGGGGAAAAGGTCACGCGTTTCCACCAGACTCCCAAGGTGTTCGAGCACTATCTGCGCAAGGCCAAGGAATATGCCGACGAGCGTGCCGACACCCAGCCTCGTTTCATCATGCTCAATGCCTGGAACGAATGGATCGAAGGCTGCTACCTCCTTCCCGATATGCTCGACGGCTTCGGCTACCTTGAAGCCGTACGCAACGTCTTCGGCCCCGCCAACTAAAATCCATCGCTCGCAAAGTTGCGATATTTTCGTTTATGTCCTTCTTTTTTCGTACCTTTGCGGCGAGTTTTTGTTTTTAAGCCTTCCCTTTTCCTTGCAGAGCAAGGAGCGCGGGAGGGTGGATAATGATAAGACCTATGGCATTTCTTAAATTCAACAAGGCGGAACTGGTCAACCTGTCCTACTCTCTCAAACGCGAGATTATCAGCGCGAACAAGACAGGTGCCTATTGCAACACCTCCATCATCGCCTGCAACACACGCCGTTACCACGGTCTGCTGGCCGTACCGGTCGATGCGCTGGGTGGCGGCAAGTATATGCTGCTTTCCGCACTGGACGAAAGTCTCTTCCTGGGCGGCCGCCAGTTCAACTTGGGCATTCATTGCTACGGCGACCAGTATGACCCCAAAGGCCACAAATACGTCGTCGACTTTGAGGTGGACCCCATTCCGACCATTACCTATAAGGTGGGTGAAATCATCCTTAAAAAATCTTTCCTGCTTACGCCCGATGCGGACCAGGTGATGATTCGCTACGAGGTGCTCGCCTCTCCTTCCAAGATGACGATGACCTTACGCCCCTTCCTCGCCTTCCGCAGCATTCACGCCCTTACCAAGCAGAACGATCAGGCGGACACGAGTTTCCGGGCGGTGGACGGAGGCATTTCCTGCAAACTTTATCCCGGATTCCCGGACCTCAATATGCAGTTGAGCAACTCCAAGGCGAGTTTCAAATATTCCCCGATGTGGTACAAAAACGTGACCTATTCCGATGAATACCGTCGCGGTTTTGACTGCCTGGAAGATCTCTTTGTTCCCGGCGACTTCAGCGTGGAACTCAAGAAGGGGGATGTGCTGGTCTTTGCCGCCGGTGTCGCTCCCGTCGCCCCGCGCAGCCTCAAGACCCGTTACGATTCCCTCGCTGCCAATGCCACGCCCTACGACAACTTCCAGGATGTGCTGGCTGCCAACGCTGACTTGCTCAAGGAGAACCGGGGCGGTCACAAACGCATCAATGCCGGTTTCTCCTGGCTGGAGACGGGCCTGTTGCGCGAGACGGTCATTTCCCTGCCTGGCCTGACGCTCTATGCCAACGGAGACTGCGCCGAATTCGAGGAGATTTTGGACAACCTGATTGCAGACGAGCAGGAACGCCTGTTCCACCGCACCACCCAGGTGGAGGCTCCGCTGCGCATCGCTGATATTCTTCAGCAGTACATCGCTTTCGCCGGAGACGCCAAGGGTGTCTGGAAAAAATATGGCGACACCATCAAGGGCATCATAGAGAGTTATGGCCCCGGCGTCCGCAAGGAGGTTTCCCTGCATCCCAACGGCCTACTGTGGGCCCAGATGGACGGGGTGGCCCTGTCTTGGATGAACGCGTATGTGAACGGATGGCCTGTCACGGAAAGGGCCGGCTACCAGGTTGACACCAACGCCTGGTGGTACGACACCCTCTGTTTCGCCCTCGAAATGGAAGAGCGTTTCGGCCCCAAGAAGAATGCTTTTATCGACAAATGGTCCCGCGTCCGTGCGAAAGCCGAAGAGAGTTTCCAAGCCCTCTTCTACAATGAATCCAAAGGCTATCTGGCCGACTATGTGGACAATGCGGGCGGTCATTTCGAGGTGCGTCCCAACCAGATGGTGGCCGCTTATGTCGCTCATTCTCCCGTGGACGACGAAATCAAGAGTCAGATTATGCGGGTGGTCAAGAGCGAATTGCTCACCAAGCGCGGCATCCGCACCCTTTCTCCCCGCAATGTCAATTACCGGGGCGTGTACGAGGGCTCCCAGACCGAACGCGACCTGGCGTATCACCAGGGCTGCACCCGTCCGGAATACCTGGGGATGTATATCGATGTCATTTTCCGGATGACCGGCCCTACGTTCGCCAAACGGGCGGAATACCTGCTGGAAGGTTTCCTCGAAGACCTCAGCAAACACGGCGTGGGCGCCTTCTCCGAACTCTACGACGGAGATCCCCCGCACGAGCCCCACGGCGCCATTTCCTCCGCTTGTGCGACGGCTTCGTTGCTGTGGAGCGAGTATTTGATTGCAAAGAATAAATTGGAGCATTAGAATATGAAAGTATTGATGTTCGGTTGGGAGTTTCCTCCCCATATCGCAGGCGGTCTGGGCACGGCTTGTTACGGTATGACGAAAGGACTGGCGGCCAATGGGGTCGAGGTCCTCTTCGTGATGCCTTCCGCAAGCGGCGATGAAGACCAGAGTGCGGTGAAAATTATCAATGCGAGCGATGTTGCCGTAGATGTGAAGACGCGCACCGTGGACGAGTTCCTCGGAAAGGTGCAGTTCGTCCATATCGGCACCAATATGATTCCCTACGTCTCTCCCGAAGACTTTTCGACGATTGTCGAGGAGGAGCGTCGCCGGCAGGTCGAGGACTTTCGCATCCAGTACGGGCAGAAGTTCAAATTCTCCGGCAAGTACGGCGCAAACCTGATGGAAGAGGTGGCCCGCTATGCGATGGTCGGCGCTACGATCGCCCTCCAGCACAAAGATGAATTCGATGTCATCCACGCCCACGACTGGCTGACCTACCTCGCCGGCATCGCCGCCAAGCAGTTGACCGGCAAGCCCCTCGTCATCCACGTCCACGCGACTTCTTTCGACCGCAGCAGCGACGACAACATCGACACGCGCGTGTACGATTTGGAAAAGAAGGGAATGATGATGGCGGATAAAATCATCGCCGTGAGCGATTTGACCCGCAATATCTGCATCAACAAATACGGGGCCGACCCGAACAAGGTCGTGGCCGTGCACAACGCCGTGGACTTCAGCGGACGCGAAAATATCCAGGTCGAGCGCGGCGTGAAAGACAAGGTGGTGACCTTCCTCGGCCGTGTGACCTACCAGAAGGGCCCCGAGTATTTCATCGAGGCGGCCGCTAAGATTCTCAAACGCTGCGACCACGTGCGTTTCGTGATGGCCGGCAGCGGCGATATGCTCAACAAATGCATCCGCCACGTCGCCCGCCTGGGCATTTCCGACCGCTTCCATTTCACCGGCTTCCTGCGCGGAACGGATGTACAGAAGATGTTCGCCCTTTCGGATGTGTATGTGATGCCCTCCATCAGTGAACCCTTCGGCATTTCGCCCCTTGAAGCGATGCAGACCTATGTCCCTTCCATTATCAGCAAGCAGTCCGGCTGTGCCGAGATTCTCCATTATGCGCTAAAGACCGACTTCTGGGATGTGGATGCGATGGCCGATGCCATCTATGGCCTGCTCAACTATCCCGCCCTTGCCCGCGTGGCCGCAGAAAAAGGGCACGAGGAGGTCAATGCCATCAAATGGGTCAATGCGGCGGCCAAGGTCAAACAAGTTTATCAGTCAGTTCTCTAAATATGAAAAAGAGTATTTGCCTTTATTTTCACGTGCATCAGCCGACCCGGCTGCGTCTTTTCCGTTTCTTCGATATCGGTAAAACGTCGCACTATTATGATGATTTCACCAACCGGACCATCCTTAAGCGAGTAGCCCAGAAATGCTACCTGCCGGCCAATGCCCTGCTGCTGGACCTCATTCAGCGCAACGGCGGCAACTTCAAGGTATCCTTCAGCATCACCGGTTCGCTCATCGAGCAATTGGACCGTTATTGCCCGGATGTCATCGAGAGTTTCCGCAAACTCGCCGATACCGGCTGTGTGGAATTCCTGTCCGAGACCTATTATCACTCCCTGGCCTCCCTGGCCCAGCCCGAGGATTTCCGTCATCAGGTCAGCAAGCACCGCAAACTGATTCAGAAATATTTCGGCGTGACGCCCGTCACCTTCCGCAACACCGAGTTGATTTATTCCGACAGCATCGGTGAAATGGTTTCCGAGATGGGCTACAAGACAATGATTACCGAAGGTGCGAAGCACATTCTGGGTTGGAAGAGTCCCAATTTCCTCTATACCTGCGCGAATGCTTCCGATTTGAAGTTGTTGCTCAAGAACTCCAACCTGAGCGATGACATCGCCTTCCGTTTCTCCGACCGCGGCTGGTCCGAATGGCCGCTGACAGCGGACAAATACCTCTTCTGGCTCAAAGATGCGGCCAAGAAAGACGACATCATCAACCTCTTTATGGACTACGAGACCTTCGGTGAGCACCAGAAAGCCTCCTGCGGCATTTTCGACTTCCTCGGTTCGCTGCCCGACGTCGTCCTTCGTGACGGAACCTTCGAATTCGTCACCCCGGCGCAGGCTGCCGCCAAGCACAAAGCGGTGGCCCCGCTTGATGTGCCCGACGCCATTTCCTGGGCGGATGAAGAGCGCGATGTGACCGCCTGGCTGGGCAATGAACTCCAGAAGGATGCGTTCAACAAACTCTACTCCCTGAGCGAGAAATTGGCCCTCATCAACGACGATGCCCTGTGGTCCGACTACGGTCACCTGCAGGAGAGCGACCATTTCTACTATATGTGCACCAAGTTCTTCTCCGACGGCGCCGTGCACAAGTATTTCAACCCCTACGACACCCCGTACGAGGCCTTTATCAACTATATGAATGTCCTCAGCGACTTTATGATTCGTGTGGATGACGCGCTGGCTTCCGGTTCGCTCGTCCGCGTCAACGAGAGTCCCGTCGCTCCCGTCCGTCTGGTGAAGCCCGTCAAGAAAGCGGCTGCCAAGAAGGCTCCTGCAAAGAAGGCGGTCGCGAAGAAAGCGGCTCCCGCTGAGAAGAAAACCCCTGCAAAGAAGGCGGTCGCGAAGAAAGCGGCTCCCGCCAAAGAAACCAAAAAAAGTGCAAAAGTCAAGAAAAAGTAAAACCTTAGTTAATTAGAAAAATGGCATACAGAAGAATAGAAGTCAACCAGCCCTCCTGGAACACCGTACTGGTAAGAAGAAAGCTTAGTGGCGTACTCGC
>CADAFY010000039.1 GCA_902787255.1 uncultured Bacteroidia bacterium | reverse complement strand
TTAACGCAAAAGAAACACCGCAGGCAAGGGCATCTATGCTGGTGGCGATGGCCAGGCCCAGCATCGTTCGGAAACCAAAATCACTGGCGTGGGATGAAGCGTTTTGCGACTCGGAGCCTGTCCCCGGGGCGTCTTGCTCCAAAGACTCACGCAAGGCTTCCCGAATCATATTTCCGCCAATCAAGGCCAGCAGCGCGAAGGCAATCCAATGGTCAAACTGCTGAATCAGGGAGGCGAATGAGCGTCCGAGGTAGTAGCCGATGAGCGGCATCAGGGCCTGAAAACCGCCGAACCAGAGGGCGACGCCTATGCGATGATGCATTTGGATTTTGGGCAGGGACAGTCCCTTTCCGACCGATATGGCAAAGGCATCCATCGACACGCCTACGGCAATCATCAGTATCTCCCAAAGTTCCATTTTCGCACTTTTTGTTTCACGGGGCACAAAGGTAATCAAAAAATATGTATCTTTGCCTATTCATCGCGTGCCCGCGAAGGGTGACGCCTAGAAAGTAAGCAGTATGGAAATTTCAAAGAGAGCTTCAAAAATGCCCTCGTCTCCGATTCGCAAGTTGGCTCCGCTCGCGGAAGCGGCCAAGCGGAACGGAGTCAAAGTATATCATTTGAACATCGGTCAGCCCGACATCAAGACGCCGCAGTGCGGTCTGGATGCCCTGAAGAACGTTGACCGTGACATTTTGGAATACAGCCCGTCTCAGGGTTATCTTTCCTTGCGGACCAAGTTCGTGAGTTACTACGCCCAGTACGGCATCGACCTTTCTCCCGATGAAATCATCATCACCTCCGGCGGTTCCGAAGCAGTGCTATTCTCTTTCCTGGCTTGTCTGGATCCGGGCGATGAAATCATCGTGACGGACCCTTTCTACGCCAATTATATGGCTTTCGCCATTTCGGTCGGGGCGGTCATCCGTTCGGTCAAGACTTCGATTGAGGACGGGTTCCGCCTGCCTTCCGTCGAGGCGTTCGAGGAGCAAATCAACGAAAAGACCAAGGCCATCTTGATTTGCAACCCCAACAACCCTACTGGCTACCTCTACTCCCGCAAAGAGATGAACCGTCTGCGCGACATCGTCAAAAAGCACAACCTCTATCTGTTCAGCGACGAGGTCTATCGCGAGTTCATTTACACGGGCATGCCGTATATTTCCGCTTTCCATTTGGAGGGCATCGAGGAGAATGTCGTTCTCTTCGACTCCGTGTCCAAGCGTTATTCCGAGTGCGGCATCCGCATCGGCGCGCTTTGCACCAAAAACAAGAAGGTGCGGGACGCGGTGATGAAGTTCTGCCAGGCGCGCCTGAGTCCGCCGCTCATCGGCCAAATTGTCGCCGAGGCCTCTTTGGGCGTGCAGAAATCCTATCTGACCGCCGTCTATGAGGAGTATCTGGAGCGCCGGAATTTCCTGATAGAGGGGCTCAACAAGATTCCCGGGGTATATTCTCCGATTCCGATGGGGGCGTTCTATACGGTCGCTAAATTGCCGGTTGACGATGCGGAGGCTTTCTGCAAATGGTGTTTGACCGAATTCACCTACCAGGGCGCGACCGTGATGATGGCGCCGGCCAGCGGTTTCTATACCGAGCCGGGCGAGGGCAAGCACGAGGTCCGCATCGCCTATGTGTTGAACATCGAGGACCTGGGCAAGGCGCTCAAGTGCTTGGAGAAAGCCCTCGAAGCCTATCCCGGCCGCACTTTGTAACAGCCGTCCCGGCTCCCGAACAATATCGCTATGATGGACCTCACCCTGGCAATCTGTATGTACAACGCCGGCAAGTACCTGCCGGAGACGCTCTCGTGCATTCTGCAGCAGACGGTGCAGGATTTCCATCTGATGCTCATCAACGACTGCTCGACGGACGATACCGTCGCGGTGGCTGAAAACTTCTTTGCGGCCCATCCGCGTCAGTATGAACTCGTCAATCTCCCGGTCAACGGGGGACTTTGCGCAGGCCGCCGCTACGTCGAGGAACACGCGACCACCCGCTACATTATGTTCGTCGATGCCGACGACTGCCCCTATCCGGAACTGGTGGCGTCCCTTTACGAGAAGATTACTTCAGACGAGGATATTGTCGCAGTAGGCTGTCACTTGGAATATATGGGCTCGAAAGGGGAGAAGTTGACCGGCGGCATCTATCTGGGATGTAAGACCAAAGAGGAATTTTACGCCAAAGCGGAGGCCGGTAAGTTGATTTTTATGCAGCCTACCGCTATGTATGACCGTCTGGTAGCCCTGCAGGTGGGCGGTCATAATACGGAAGGCTTTCCCGAAGGAAAGCCCCGTTATCGGGATTTGTGCGAAGATTTGGATTTGTGGTGCCGGATGAGCGACCTCTACACCGAAGGGAAAGCCATCGTCGTGGTCCCTCGCATCCTGTGCCGCTATCGCAAGCACGAGAGTGCGATGTCCACCGATTCGATGGGTATGCTCCTTCGGATGAAGCACATCAAAAACAATCTCCGCCGCCGCAGAAGGGGAGAGCCCGACCTGACTTTCATTGAATTTCGGGATGCGCTGAGTCCTCAAGAGGAGAAGGCCATCCGGCGTGAAGCCATTGCCGCCGACAGCTTGCGCAAGGGTTATTTCTTGCTCAAGAAAGGCCGTGTCTTTTCCGCCCTCTGTCATTTCACCCGCTCGTTTTTTGCTAATCCTGGCTATCTTTGGCAGAAAATTCGCGCTAATCTGATACGCAAATGAGGATACTGGTTGACTGTCATTGCTTTGATTATGTTACCTCCGAGGGGGTGAATACCCATATCCGGGGGCTCTACAGTGCGGTTTTGCGCCTGGCTCCGGAAGATTGGGAATTTTATTTTGTCTGCAAATATCCTGAAAAGTTGACTTGGGCGGGCTATGGTGCGGATGCGGATTCTGACTTTTCCAATGAGGTCATTTCTTCCCGCATTCATTTCATCCGCCTCTCTGACCGGGGAAAATGGCATCGCCTGTTGGTGGAATATCCGAAAATCATCCGTAAAAACCATATTGACTATGCGCATTTCCAATATACGGCGCCGCCTTTTGCTTTTATGTTGGGCAAACGCGGTACCTTGGGCGGAAGATGCCGTACGGTCGTGACGCTCCACGACATTCTTTTCAAGGATTTTACCAAGTATTTTCCCTTGAAATACAAACTTGTCAAAGGGGCGCTGTTCTATCTGACGGCCAAGCGGGCGGACCTCTTGCTGACCGTTTCGGAATACTCCAAGAGCCGTATTTCCCATCATTTCGGCATCCCTGCCGATGAGGTCTTTGTGACACCGAATGCTGTTACCCGTGATTTCTGGGAAATCGATGCCGGGCAGGCCCGCGCTTTTGTCAGCGCCCAAGGCGTACGGAAATATATCCTCTGCGTCAGTCGTTTCGAGCCTCGCAAGCGCCAGACCCTTTTGTTGAAAACCTACTTGGAGATGCGTTTGTGGGAACAGGGCTATGATGTTGTCTTTATCGGCCGCAAAACCCTCTCAATGCCGGAATTCGACCGTTTGCTGATGACGATGCCCGAAGAAGCCCGTCCGCACGTGTTCGTTCATTACCACGCGCCATATAAAGAGTTGAAGTTGTGGTATAAAGCCGCTTCCTTGTTTGTCTATCCGGCTGTCGCGGAAGGCTTTGGCATTCCTCCCATCGAGGCCGGCGCGGCCCAAGTCCCTTGCATCTGTTCCAACCGTACTGCGATGGGGGATTTCAAATTCTTTGCGGAGAATCACATTGACTGCGACGATGCCGATTTGCTGAAGGAGCGCATCCGTGCGATTCTGGGCTTGGAGGGCGCACTGCAAACGCCCCCGGTGGCGGAAATCTCCGAGGAAATCGCGAAAGTGTATAATTGGGATGTCGTGGCGCGGCGCTTGATTGACCATATCAGCGAAGACGCCGCCTCTATTTCTTCCCGCCGCGGTAGATGACTAGTTTCTGTCCGATTCGGATATTGTTGCTTTTCAGTCCGTTCCAGCGTTTGATTTGTGCCACGGTGCATTTGTGACGAATGGCGATTTTGCCCAGCACATCTCCGCTCTTTACCTTATATATAATACGCTCGCCGTCCATTCCATCCTTGAGTTTCTTGAGCGCGACGGGGTTGAAGAGGGAGTCGGCTTTCCAGGCGTAGATTTCTTCTTCGTGGTCAATAAATTGGTTCACATACGCGTACGGAACGCGCAGTACATAATCGCCATCCTTGCCGGGGACGATGTCGTGTCGGTATTGGGGATTGAGCACTCGCAGGGTCTGACGGGGAATCCCGGCGACTTTCTCAACCTGTTGGAAATGCAGCATCTTGGTGACGCGAATGGTGTCGATGGGACCGAGTTCTCCTTCCGTTACCGGGACGATGCCGTGCTCCTTGTAGTACCGGGTAATGTACAAAGCACCGATGAAGGCTGGGAAGTAGCCCCTCGTCTCGCGCGGCAGCCAGTTGTAAATCTCCCAGAAATCCCGTTTCCCGCTGCGTCGTATGGCCTTCTGCACATTGCCCGCTCCGCAGTTGTAGGAGGAAATGGCCAGCGGCCAGTCCCCGAATACCTCATAAGCATCCTTCAGATAGCGGGCGGCGGCATCCGCCGATTTATAGACATCCAGCCGCTCATCCACGAAAGAGTCGATTTTCAGCCCGTATTTCTTCCCCGTAGAATACATAAACTGCCACATTCCACGGGCGCCGGCCCGGGAAGTCGCCGTGGGGTTCAAGGCTGACTCGATGATGGCCATCACTTTGAGTTCTTCCGGCAACTCGTAACGGGTGAAGACCTCCTCGAAAATGGGCATAAAGATATTGCAACGGCCCAGCACTTCTCCCATCGAAGAACGTCGGCGGTCGGAATACAAGGCCATAAAGTTGCGGACAATGCTGTTGTACGAGAGGGGAATGAAGCAATTCATCTCGTTCAGACGGCGAACAAAAACGGAATCGGGCGTAGTGGAAGGAATGACCCCGTCTACGTCTCCTTCTTCGACAATCCAGCGCAGGGGAGTCTGCTGCCACTTGCCGATGCGGATGTGCAGGCTGTCGCTGAGTTGTCTGATCTCATCGGCAAAGTCGCAAGTATCCTGCTGGTTCTCCGGGAAATCTGCCATCCCGATACTGTCCGCCTGGCCGTCGGCCGGAAGGGCGAGGCTGTCAGCGGAAAAGGAAAGACTGTCTAAAGCAACGGAAAGGCTGTCGTTTTGCAGCGCGAGACTGTCCGTCGGGAAGGTAAGTAACAGGGCTATCAGAAAAGTCAACATATCTACAACTCAAAATCTCAACGCAAAGGCCAGTCCGTAGGCATCCGGAACCATCGGCCGGTAGCCCTTGGCGGGTCTGTAGCCGCAAGATGAATCCAAACTGGCGTAATTCTCATAGGATGAAATGACCGAAGGCTGTATGCGGACGCTGAGGTTGTCATTGACTTCAAAATCGCCCAGGTAGGAGAATACGTTGGCGTCAATGACTTGCAACAGATAAAAACCGACCAGCGCCAGCATCGAATAGTCCCGGTAACGGCGGTACTCGTCCCGGTACCACTTGGCCGTTTCTGCGGCGATGGGCGTGCTTGCAGCCGTTTCCGGGTCGCTGGCCTGGTTGTATATCCATTTATAGCGTTCGTAATTGGTCTTGTTAGTCACATAAAAGTGGACGCTGCCCATCAGACAGGCCCAATAAACCGGCACCTTCCACGCTTCTCCGTTGTAAATCTGCCCCATACCCGGACAGAGCAGGGAGTAGAGGGTGGCACGGCCCGGAAGCGGTTTCCGGTCGGGATGGTAGCAAATCGTTCCATCCAGGAAAGAGGCCCAATACATCAGGGCGCCGCCGGCAAAGAACCAGGGAAAGGCGTTTTTGCACCACAAGTCGTCGGTTTTCTTGTATCTGAGGTAGGTCCAAGTGCCGCCGCCAAAGCCCGCGAGCAGACCGGTATACAGGATGGGCAGTTTCCAGTATTGCTTGTTGTAAATCTGCATCCCGCCGACGAAGACGAGGGATCCGGCCGCCAGGGTGCCGATGCGGGTCTCGCGCTTGTGTCCCAGTCCGCCGAAGTATTCCGCAAAGGAAAAGAGTTTGTCTGAGGTGTCTTTTTTCTCTTTGACGGTCGTATCGTTGTAGTTCTGGGTGAAGGCTTCCCGCCGGTCAAATTGGGCATAGCCGGCCGGCGCTCCCATTACCAACAGGATGGCTACCAGCAACAAATGCCTGATTTCCAGACGAGCCATTCGACGGGATATGAGGGAGAAAGCCAGCAAGGTCAGTTCTTTTCAAACAAGTCGATAAAGGCATCGAGTTGTGCCTGGTCGGAGAAACTGATGGTCACGCGTCCGCTGCCGCTCTTGCCGAGTTTGACATTGACTTTGCCGTCGAAATAGCGTCCGATGACTTCGGCAGCCTTGTAACAATATTCGGGCAGGGTTTCTGCTTCACTGGAAGGCGTGCTGCGGTTCATTTTGGCGATGCGCTCTTCCAGGGCCCGGACGGAAAGCCCTTCACGGATACAAAGGTCACAAAGTTGCTCCTGCAGGGCAATGTCTTCTACACCGAGGATGACTTTGGCGTGCCCCACGCTGAGCAGCCCCTCTTTGAGGTCGTGCTGGAGTTTGGGGGAGAGTTTCAGCAGGCGAAGGTAATTGGTGATGGAACTGCGTTTTTTGCCCACGCGCTGGGCCATCTGGTCCTGGGTGAGGTGGCATTCGTCAATCAGCCGCTGGTAACTCATCGCAATTTCAATGGGGTCCAGATCTTCACGCTGGATATTCTCCACGATGGCCATTTCAAGCATCCCCTTGTCGTCCGTCTGGACAATGTAGGCGGGGATGACCTCCATTCCGGCCATCCGGCAGGCGCGATATCGGCGTTCGCCGCTGACAATCTGGTATTTGCCTTCGCTGCGGCTGCGGACGGTGATGGGCTGAATCAGCCCGAGCGCCTTGATGGATTCGCTCAACTCTTCCAGCGCCTGCTCGTCGAAGGTCATACGGGGCTGATACGGGTTGGGCTCTATCAAATCAATGTGAATGCGGATGATGTCGGAGGCTTTGGCCGGCGTCGCTCCTGTCGTGGAAACGATTTCCTTGTTGACATAGCCGACCGGACGGCGCATTTCTTCCAAATGCTGTTCCGCGCCGGGCAGGATAGCGCCCAGTCCTTTTCCAAGTCCGTATTGTTTCTTTGCCATTATTTGCTGTTCTTTTTAATTACCTCGGAGGCGAAATTCATATAATTGGAAGTTCCGTTGCTGATGACATCATACAGAATGATGGGCTTTCCGTGGGAAGGGGCTTCGCTCAAACGGATGTTCCGCTGGATGATGGTATCAAAGACCAGACTGCCGAAATGCTCCCGCAAGTCTTCCAACACCTGGTTATGCAGGCGGGTGCGCCCGTCGAACATCGTGACGAGGAAGCCTTCGATGGTCAGTTCGGAGTTCAGTTCGGATTTGATGATGCGGATGGTCTGGGAGAGTTTTCCCAATCCTTCCAGGGCGAAGAACTCCGGTTGCACGGGGATAATCACCGAATCGGAAGCGGTGAGGGCGTTGATGGTAATCAGCCCCAGGGAAGGGGAGCAGTCGATGAGGATGAAATCGTACTCCTCCTTGATCGGGTCCAGGGCGTTCTTGAGCAGGAATTCCTTACCCTCTTCTTCAATCTTCTCCGTTTCGATGCCCACTAGGTTGATGTTGGCGGGAATCATATGCAGTGAAGCGATTTCCGTCTGAATCAAGGCATCGCGGATGTCCAGCGTCCCGTAAAGGACTTCGTAGAGCGTACGGTCCTGGTTCTGGTCGGGCAGGAAATTCAGCCCGGAGGTCGTATTGGCCTGAGGGTCAGCATCAATAATGAGTACTTTCTTCTCCAGTACGGCCAAGGATGCGGCCAAGTTGATGGCGGTGGTCGTCTTCCCCACTCCGCCTTTCTGATTTGCAATTGAAATGACTTTTCCCATATCGTACAAAGATAATATTTTTTCCGCGAAAAATCTGTAACTTTGGCAAAATTCTGAAAATGGAAAAGGATAAAATCTGGAAAGTGATCGTCAACCCCCACGCGGCCAGTGGGAAAATGATGCGTGCCTGGAAGCGGATCAGCATCTTGCTGGACCAGGCGCACATTGCTGTGGATGTGGCTTTTACCGAACGCAAAAGGCACGCGGTGGAACTGGTTCGGGAAGCGGCCCGGGAGGGCTATCGCCGTTTTCTGGCGGTAGGAGGAGACGGGACGGCGCACGAGTTGCTGGAAGGCATCGCTTCGGTCGCCGTACCGGCCGGCAATCTGTCGGAATACACTTTGGGCGTGATGCCGGTAGGCTCGGGCAACGACTGGGCGAAAGGACATCATCTGAGCAGCAAGGCGAAAGATTGGGTGGCGCTTTTGAAAGCAGAATCCTTCGGGAAACAGGATGTGGTCCAAATTGTCTCGGGCGGGGAAACGGCCTATATGCTCAATGTCGGCGGCATCGGTTTCGATGCGATGGTCTGCCGGCGGGTCAATGCCCGCAAGGATAGGGGCGATTCGGGAAAAATCCTTTATGTGGAAGGTCTGCTTTACAATATTTTTCATTATAAACCTTCTCCGGTGCGCGTGATGGTGGACGGACAGGAAGTATTCAACGGCCCGTTTTATTCCATCGCCTTCGCCATCGGACCCTATTGCGGCGGGGGAATGCGCCAATGTCCCGGCGCCCGCTTTGACGACGGCCTGCTGGATATGACCCTGGTGCCGCGGCTGTCTATCCCGACCCTGCTGACCAAGATGCCCCGGCTCTTCACCGGCAGCCTTGATCGTGTCAGCCAACTGGTATTCGCCCGCGGGAAAGAGTTTACTGTAGAAGTGCTGGAAGGCACGGAAGAAATGATGGAGGCGGACGGGGAAATCGTCGCATCTACGCCGCTTACGCTGTCTATCGTTCCGCAGCAACTCAATGTGGTCAGCGCGCTGAACTGAAGTTGTTTAGATTATCTAATGGATAAAGTATTCGACCCCCTTCGCAAGAAAGAAGTGGCGCTTACGCCGGAGGAGCGGGTGCGCCAATGGTTCATCTCGGTGCTGCACGATGCGATGCAGGTGCCGTATGCGATGATGAACAGCGAGGTCTCGCTCCAATTGGGGGACAAAAAGATGCGCTCGGACATTGTGGTCTTTGCCCGGGATTTGCGTCCGATGATGGTGGTGGAATGCAAACGGCCGGATGTTGAACTGACCCGGGAGGTCGCCGACCAGATTTTTCGTTACAATTATGTGATGGATGTCCCTTTTGTCGTAGCGACCAACGGACAAAATACGTATATTTGCAAGAGAAATGCGGAAGGAGGCGAAATCTTGTCCGAAGCGCCTTCCTTTACGCAGATGTTGGAAGAATATGAGCGCTACCATAACGGAAGGGTATCTGAACCATAAAATCTTCTCCATTGTTTCGGATGGATTGTGCCGAACAGATGGGGGTGCGTGCCTTCGTCATCGGGGGCTATGTCCGCGATTGTTTCCTGGGCCGCCCCTGCAAGGATGTGGATATCGTGGTGGAAGGCAGCGGCATCGAACTGGCGTGTGCCGTCGCCGGGAAGGTCCGTTCCAAAGTCAGCGTTTTCAAGAACTTCGGGACGGCGATGCTGCGCTACAAGGGCCTGGAAGTGGAATTTGTCGGGGCCCGCAAGGAGAGTTACAACCGGGACTCCCGCAAGCCCGTCGTCGAAGACGGGACGCTGGAAGATGACCAGTTGCGCCGCGATTTCACCATCAACGCGATGGCGTTCAGCCTCTGCAAAGAAGACTTTGGTGCCCTGGTGGACCCGTTCGGCGGCATCCGCGACCTGGCCTCCGGCATCATCCGCACACCTTTGGACCCTGACACCACCTTCAGCGACGACCCGCTCCGTATGCTCCGGGCCATCCGTTTTGCGACGACGCTCTCTACGACGGAACGCTGCTTTACCATCGTTCCCGAGTGCCTGGATTCCATTCGTCGGCAGTTGGACCGTCTGTCCATACTCTCGAAAGAAAGGATTGCCGAGGAACTCAACAAAATCCTCGTCTGCCACCGTCCGTCGCCTGCGTTCGCGCTGATGGAAGAATTGGGGATGCTCCAGGTCTTTTTGCCGGATCTGGCCCGGCTCAAAGGGGTGGAAACGATGGAAGGCAAAGGACACAAGGAGAATTTCTCGCACACGATGATGGTCCTGGACAATGTCTGCGAATTGGAGGAAGAAGCCATCGCGGAGGGAAGGCTCAATGACTATCAATTGGAAGAAAATGAATGGGTGTCGAGCGTCCGTACGCAACCCTATGTCTGGCTGAGATGGGCGGCGTTGTTGCACGACATTGCCAAGCCGCGTTGCAAACGCTTCGAACCGGGCACCGGATGGACCTTCCACGGCCACGAGCACATCGGAGCCAAAATGGTCCCGAAGATTTTCGCTTCCCTCAAACTGCCCCTGAACGAGAAGATGAAATATGTGCAGAAACTCGTTTCCCTGCACTTGCGCCCGATAGCCCTGGTGACCGACGAGGTGACCGATTCCGCCGTCAGGCGCCTGCTGTTTGACGCCGGTCACGATATCGATGACCTGATGCTGCTCTGTCACGCTGACATTACCTCCAAGAATCCCCGCAAGGTCGAGCGGCTGCACGAGAATTTCAAACGGGTGGAGCAGAAAATGGTTTTGGTGGAGGAGAAAGACAACATCCGCAATTTCAAAAACCCGATTACGGGCGATTATATTATGGAAGTATTCGGGATTCCGCCCTGCCACGATATCGCCGTCATCAAGGATTATATTAAGGAGGCGATTTTGGAAGGCGAGATTCCCAATGAATGGGAGCCCGCCCGGGACTTGATGTTCCGTAAGGCGGAGGAAATGGGCTTGAAACCGGTT
>CADAFY010000038.1 GCA_902787255.1 uncultured Bacteroidia bacterium | reverse complement strand
TGGAAGGGCGCGAAATAGCAGTAGGGGCCTGGAGTAGGCTCATACGGGAAACGGGCATCCGGCCCCGCATAGGCCGTATAAGAGGCGGAGACAGAAGCAGAGGTAGCAGGAGAGACTGCAATTGCAGATGTAGAAACCGCAGCGGAGTGCTGGACTGCAGCAGCAGTATCGGGGCCGTATCCCCAGGCGATGGCGTAGTAGTCGTAGGGGCCGAGGCGGGGCGGGAGAAGATTGACGCCGCGTTTGACATCGGCGGCAGTCGCCAGATGGTTGAAGCGGGCATAATCCATCACAGAAGCCGCCGTACCATACTGACGGGTAAAATCGGGCTTGTGCAAGGCGGAAGAAGGATAGGCGTAGGATGCGCCCATATTGTGGCTGAGACCCAGCACGTGACCCATTTCGTGGCAGATGCAATAGCGAATCATCGGGCCCATCATTTCGATGGGATACTCCTCGGCTCGGGCGGCCGGGTCAGCAGCGCCGGTCTGGAGATAACGCCAGTCGCAGAGCAGCCGCGGAAGGCTTTTCCAAAGCAGAATATCCGCCTGCAAAATCTCGCCGCTGCGCGGGTCGAAGAGCACATCTCCTTTGGCATTGGACTCATCCACATCCAGCAGCCGCACCCAGTTGGCCAGCGGGTCGCGGCGCAGCACTTCCGACGGCTCAGCACGCCATTGCGAGGCATCCGCCCGCGACGGCTCGGCACGCCCTTGCTTGGTCTCCGAGCGCCGGGGCTCCGGACGCACCTCGATGCGCGAGGCAAGCCCCAACTTCGCGAAGGCCTTGTTCCAGTCTTCCATCCCCTCTTTAATGTAAGGGTACCAGGAGGCAGGACAAGCCGAATCTACATAAAACACCAACGGTCTCCCCTCCGCAAAATTCCACTTGCGTATGCCCTCCACGCGTTTGCCCGTGCTGTCACGAAACTCCACCGCATTGTAACCCACCTTGGTCTTGTCCACCTGTCGGATGGAGCAGGCGGTCTTAAGCATCATTCCGGAAGGATACACATAGCGGTTGACCACTTGGATATAGCGTTCCCGCGTGCGTATGCCCAGGAACGTCGCCGAGTCCGCCCGCTCTTTCAAAAACTGCCTGGGCACGACGGAAACCGCTTCGGGATAGGTCGAGAAATAGACGCTGACATCCAGCCACAGGCTATCCACACTCTCACGCACGATGGGGAAGGTAACGGGCGGACAAGGAATTTTGGGCATTTGGGGACGGTAGCCTTCCGGAGAACAGTAGCACAAAGGACGCATCTCTACCCCCTCTTCCGTGCGGACAAACTCCCGCAGCAACGGAGACGGGTTGCGCTGGCCCGGGGCAAAGACCTTGCCCTTCGAGCGATTGCTGTCGAGCAGCCGCGAACTCAGCAGCACCGGCGTCTCCAGCCTGTCTTTCGGGAATGCCACCAACGCCGACTTCCCTTCAGAGACAGCCTCGGCTGACACAGTCTCAAGCGGGACTGCCACAGGACTCTCTGTCCTGTCAATCACATCCTGCGCCACTACCCTTTCAGACAGCAGCAACAGCCCCGACAAGCACGCTATGAGCCCCCATTTCTTCATTCCAATTCTGTTATTAGGCGAAGATACAAATTTCCATCATTATGTCCAAATTGCAGCAGCGTACAAAAAAGCCCGCGGGGTAGCCGCGAGCTTATCGTGAAACCATCCGATTCCGGACAAATCGTGGTTAGGGTTCGGGCTGAGGCTCTATCAGGCCATAACCCTCCTGCTGAGGAAGAATGTTGGTGGCTGCTTTCCACTTGGCACTGTAATTGGGGTGCGCTACAAAAGCGGCAGGAAGCGTACCGGAGAGTTTGTTACCGTTGATGAACACCTGGTTGCAGGTAGCAGGCAGATTGGCCCAGGAGTCAGGAACATTGCCGGTGAAGTTGCAGTTCTTCATCTGGATGCTCGTGAGGTTGGCCGCGTTTCCGATAGAGGCGGGAAGAGGTCCTTCCAGCGTAGGAATACCATAAAGTTGGATAATCTTCAGCGAAGGATATTGATCCCAATTATCACCAATAGCGGTCAAGTTCGTTTCGTATGCCATAAGAGCCTGCAAAGCCGAGCAACCTGTCATCGTTGAAGGGATAGCGCCACCGATAGAAGTCTTGGCAATATTGAGATACACCAATTTGGTCAAGAAACCCATCGTAGCGGGAAGTTCGCCACCCAAGCCGGCATTCTGATCTATATATAAATTCGTCAACTCCGTCAACTTATAGATATCACTGGAGAGGGTACCGGAAAGAGAATTTTTCGTGAAATAGAGATTGGTCAATTTGGTCAAGGTATAGATCTCTGCAGGAATCGTTCCGGTCAGCATTTGGCCATTAATCCTCAAATCAGTAAGTTCCGTCAAATCGCCGATGGCCGCAGGAAGTTCCCACGCCTTCGTAATCGTACTATTGGCCGTGATTTTGAGGGTGGATACTCGGCGCTCCGCATTCAAAGTAACAAAAGACCATTCATCCATCGGCTTGGTCAAATCCCAGACCTTGTCTTCTTTCCAGTTGGCACCGTCCGCCGCATTGTAAATGGCGACCAGGGCAAGGGAATCTTTGATGGTCAATTCCTGTGCAACAGAACGCTGCTTAATCGAAATCGGCGCGTTTAAAGTAGATACATCATTTTTGACATAATATACGGCCGTACGCTGCGCAGGATTGGTATTGGCTTCAATTGTAAACTTAATTTTACCATCCTTGGTTCCGGCAGTGACATCGGGAACACACCAAGCAGCACCGGCATCCACGAGCGTCCAACTGACATTGGAACTGACACTCACTTCAAATTCGCCACCTTCTGCAGAAACAACAAGTTCTTTCGGATCCACAGACACTTTATCAGAATATTCTTTCTGTACTACCGAAAAAACTGCGTTGTCACCATTGCTGAGAGTCACGGTAATGACTCCCGTACGCTCGGTATCGGTGGTGTTGGCCGCCAACACATAAACAACTTTCATATCACCTTCGCCATCATAACTCGCCTGTCCTTCGGTATCGTCATCAACACCTTTTTCGTTGCCGAGAATGGTCAGCCACGCAGCGTCGCTGGCAGCCGTCCACTCAACATTGGACTCGACAACGAAAGCAGTCGTATCGGCCTCACATTCGAATTTGAAGCCCAGCTCAGGCACCTCTTTGAGGGTGATATAGGGAGCCCCGGCGGCCTGGGTGATGGTCACCACTTTCTCCAGCCTGCCGGCCACGATGGTCAAAGTGGCTTCCAACGGCTCATTAGAAAGATTATCCTCAAGAATGCTTACGGTAATGGTCTGGTTGAGATAACCTTCGTCCATATCAATCTCCACCCAATCATACTCATCATCCAGATAGGCTTTCCAATAGGTGTTGCAAGTTACCGTTACCGTCTGGTCAGCGGCACCGACCGCATCAAAGATCAATTCGGTGGGCGAAACGGTCAGCGAAACTATGGGTTCCGCACCGCCTTTCTCCTTCTCCTTGTTGCAGGAGAACAGCGTCAACCCGATGGCGAGCGCCATCAGAGCATTCATAAAAGATTTCATTTTCATAGATTTATAGTTTTTAAAATTTTAATCCAACCTGCAAATATATAAAATTTTTAAGAAATATAGAAATTTTTAACGGGGCCAGAGTTTATATTGCACTTTCCACAGGCCGCCTTCCTGCTCGACAGCATATTTTTCCTTGTCAAAACCAGCCATAAATTGGTCGGAGGGGCTGCTGAACCACGCGGAGAGAATGACTGGCTCTGAACTGTTGGAAAAATCGAAGGTCCCTTCCACTTTTTCCAGCACCAGGGTAATGGTACCGGTGATGGCGGCATTGGTGGAAGCGTCGATGTTTCCGCCGGTTGCACGGGAATCCGGGATCCAAGCGTTCTCCCCCGATGTCTTATCCTGCCAAGCGGCATAGGAACCGATATAAGCCCGGAAGGTCCTGGGCTTCCTCAACAGAACAACTCCTTTCTGGGGATTGTCCGGCAGGGGAACGAAACGAAAGACGGAATCCGCCGGGGAGAACTGACGGTGTCCCTGGTCGTTGCCATAGTCCAGAATCGCCGTGGGGTTCGGATAGAGGTAATTCGGGAACAGTTCGGACATACGCAGCAACTGGGAAGTCGCTGAATTGGCCCGGCAACTGAAAGAGGGATGGTCGTACATATTGCGGTAGTTGCGCAAGTAGTTGGATCCGGTGGATGAAACCCCCAGATCGACGGTCGTGGAACCGTCCCAAGTATTATCTCGCGTCTTGAAAGCCTGGCGGACCTGATATCCGTCGCCGGACTGGAGAGCAGCCGTTCTCAACAATTTACTGAAATCTACGACTGGGTCGCTCAATCGGACATTCAGTCTGCCGGCGCTGCCGGAGACAATATAATCAGCCGATGACGCGATGGAAAGAACGCCCTGTTTGGAATAACCGCTGATATCTTTGAACGCCACCTTCAGGGTCACATCCACACGGGACTGCCCGGCGGGAATGACACATTCTGTCTGCGTCGTACCGTTGAGCAGAATATCCACACCCAGTTTGAGCGAACTCATCGACAGTCTCACCGGCGTATCCTTGCGGGTCGGAATATCAGATTGAATGCTCACTGCGACACTTTCTTCCAAATAGGGATTAGACACAATCTCGGTGGTCGCGGCGACCCATTTGAGAACGGGTTTGTCAAAGGCTTTCTTCACCAGCACACTCGTTTTATAGTGCAGGTTCGGATTGACAGCATAGTAGTCTCCGGGAACGAAAGTGATGTCGATGGTCGACTCCGCATCCATAATGGTATTGGGGCGCAGAACCAGGCGGATAACGGCCGAAGAAGCCCCGGCATCGAAGGAAACTTTTTTGGTGGAGGCGGTGTAGTTGACTCCCTCCTGGAGCGTACCACTGAACACCAAGTCCATCTGCAGGGGCGTGGATGCGGGACGCGAGAGTTCCACGGCCACATCAATAAAACTGCCCTTTTCCAGGTCCAGTTCATATTGCGCGGACGCGAACTCTACCGAAGGAGCGAAATAACGCAAGTCTGCCTCCTGCTTGCAGGAAAGCAACATCAAGAAGACCAAGAATATGAAGGGGAACTTTTTCATTCGAGACTTAGAAAGTAAACAGGCCTACAGCCAGCGAAATATCGTTGTAAAAACCCGTCGGGAAAGCCCGCAGATAGCCCCCGCACAGGCGCACATAGCCGTTGGCGGCCCCCGCCTTGCCCAGGTTCAGCGGGAATTGCCAGGAGAGGCTGCCTCCCGCACGGACATAGTCCTTGGCATAGAAGGCCTGGTCGGGCAGCAACACCTCCTGCACATAGAGGTTGTCACTGGTCAATTCCAACGAGGATTCCCCGTGCAGATAGCCCTTGCAATAGGCTGAAAGGTCGAGTTTGTGCCCGCGCAGTCGGAGCAGCAGGCACGAGCCTTCCACACCCAGATTCCACCCCGTCGCCCCGGCGGAAGAGAAAGGCAGGTAGAAGGCCCTGCGATAGGAACTCCAGCCCGCTTCGGCCCCCACGCTCCAGCGGTAGTCGCCGCCGGTGTAGCCGCCATAATAGCGATAAGAAGCGCAGACATCGGTCTTGCCCATCACATAACGGTTCTTGTAAATATAGAGCGTCTCCCAAGTCTGGGTAGAAATGCCGGTTTTCCGGTCAATGACACTGACTTTCTCTTGCAGGTATTCATCCGCGCCGCCATCCTTGTACGAAGCATTCATCTGAACTGCGTGCAAAGCCGCCTGCCCGCGGACATTCAGTCCGGCCTGCAGTTTATAAGTAAGCGCGTTGAAGGTGCCGGGAATTTGCTTGTTGTCGCCGTAGGCACTGAGGCTCTCGTATTCGAATCCCCCGCTGACAAGGACATCCATTTTCTTTGAAGTCCAACTGTAGGAAAGTTCTCCCAGCCCGCGATGGCCCTCGAACTGGCGCTTGAAACCCGAATAGCCGGCCACCGTTCCATCCATGTGGTCCAGGCCGGACATCCGGTAATAATAGAGGTTAGGGTAACTTTGGACCGTCGCAAGGCCGCTGAGTTTCTCTTTGGAATAGCCGTAGCCCGCATCCAGACCTATGTGATGATCGCCGAAGGTCAGCAGAACGGAAGGAATGGCCCGCAGATTCAGATAGCCCGTTCTCGGACGAGGGTCGCGCCGCCCGGATATGTCCGCCACCTCATAATTGAGCTTGACACCCACGGAGACGATATCCGACAACGGCGTCGTATAGAGGTCAAAATCCAAACGGCAGTGGTGCCGGTCGTAATTCTTGGCGATGGAACTGCCGTAAATATAAGGTATGGAATAATACGGGTCGATGACATCAGACCATTTGCGGTCTTTTTCGCTGTCATAACTGTAATAGAAAGACCCGCGCATAAAGAGTTGTTCGGTCAGGCGGTCGTAGCGCAAGGTTGAGAAGCGGAAACCGAGGTCGGCATTCCCCTCCTGCGCACGGTGGTAATCCCCCGCTTCGCGGAAGACCTTGAGTTCCGTGACACTGCCGGAAAGGGGCTGGAAGAGCCCCATACCCGCGCTGTTATCCGTATTTCCGAACTGCTGGAGGGTCGATTCCAACTCCAGTCGGTGCAGGTCAGAAGGCTGCTTCGCTACGCCCGAAGCCTGCGCTGAAGCAGCAAAAGCAGAAGCCTGCTGAGCCCAAAGCGGCATCCCCCCTGCGAAGGCGGACAGCAAGACGAGAGCGGACAGGAAGAACTTTCTCATTGCAGGCCCTCCTTGTCATATTTGCCCGGCGTGGGGTCATTGCTGACCGTAAAGTCGGTGGAACTGTTGTTGGTATCCACCAAGTAATAGCGCCCGTTTTCAAAGCGGGACGCGCGCCGTTCCACGCTCTGGCAGTTGTAGCCATTGACCGCATTGATAGTAATGTAACCGGCATCGATTTCGTCTTGGAAACGCTTGGTATTGACATCCGGGTCGGACTGGGCGGGTTTCTTGAGACATTCCACGGCATCGAGCACCACGCTTTTGTGCATACGACGGAAGCGTTCGCCCGAGGTCTTCCCTCTTTGGTACACTTCCGGCCAGTCGTTGACCACATCCTCATCCGTAGCAAACAGGAATACGGCGTTGGGGCCGCCGCTGAGCAGATTAAAGTATTGAACGGCGGTCGAATTGGAAACGATGGGCAGGCGGCGGACATCGGGATTGCCGGAGCCGTCCTCCAATTTCACTTCAAAGTCGGCCTGGGAAAGGTCCACGGAGGTGGGAGCGCTTTCCTTGTGGTTGCGGGCGCTGCGGGCGGCTACCAGCAGGGTTTTGCCCGGCTCCACCGGAAAATCCGTACCGGCACCGGGGAAACGACAGATCTGGCGGGCGTAGATGGAATCGGGATTGTCTTTGGCCGGGTAGGCCGCGGGGGAAACCGATTCGGCGAGGGCCAGGTAAAGTCCGTCGGCATAGACAGTGTGGTCGGAATTGTTGAACAACTCCACATAGCCGTCCACCGTATAGTTGCGGTCCATCTTGTCTTTGGTCCCGGAATAATAAACCTTGGAGATGACCAGGTCACTGAGTTGCATCGCCAGAATCTGAAGATTGAGGTCCTCGGCACTAAAAATCCTGCGGTTCAACAGGGACACGCCCAGCATCAGACGGGCATCATCCGACAAGGTGGAGGCTTCTTTGAGCAAGGCCTTGTATTCGCGTCCCGACATCTCGATATAAGTGTTGATGTCATAAATGCCCGGAATCAGAGACTGAATATCGACTCCGCCGCGCGCGTCGGTCCGGAAAGAATATTGAGCCGGTCCGCGGAAATTCACGGTCTGTTCGGCGTAAAAGATATCGTCACGGCACTCCTCCGGCATCGCAAACTGCATACGGAAGGAGTCTATCGCCACCGGAACTTCCCGCTTGCAGGCCATCAGGAGCAAGCCGAGCACAAAAAGATATGAGATACGCTTCATCATATTTTCAGGTACATTTCCACACCGAAGGAGAAGGTGCCCGTATTCCGTTCCGTCAGGGTGGCGGACTTGTTGGTCGATTGGTAGGGCATATAGAAGAAAGCGTTGTTGACGAAGAAAGAAAAACCGAAGTTCTTGGACACATCTTTCGTCAGACGCAAGTTCATCAGCCAGATAGGAGGTTGGATGGTCGGTTCGGTATCACCCGGATTCCTGCGCTGATCCGAGAGCAGAACGCCTTTGATGCGGTAGTCCGGGTCTGCAAGCATCGCGGGGGTGATTTCATACATACGCAAATCAGTATCCATCCAGGCAATGGGGTCGCTCTTCTGAGCGGTTGAATGCGAATACTGGTAGAAAATCACCTGGTTGGCCAGGGAAATGACCATCTTCATCCGAGGGATGTTGCACACCAGGCGCAGGTTCATACTGAAGCGGCGGCGGATATCCTTGGACAGGCCGCTGGGATAGAGCAGTTTGAAGGGAGGGGTATTGGCCCCGCCTTTGGCGTAGTCCGAATCGGCCGGAATGCCCGAGGGACTGGAGAAGTTGGGCCCGGTCGTCCAGTTCTGGGTTTCCATATAGGCGCCGCTGAGGAGCACACTCGTACGGATGGGCTTGATCTGACCGAAGTTGAAATCGAATTCCACACCCCGATCGAGACTGGCGCTGGTATTGCCGATGCGGCCGCTGGTGACGAATACGGTGTCCACGCGGGCGGGATTGTCCCAGTCAATGTAGGGTTTGCCGGCAGGAGTGAGCACGATGCCCTTCTCACTGGAATAATAGCGGGAAAGGAAGGTGCTGTACTCCGTCAGGTTGCCGAAGCCGTTGACCATCTTTTCCTGATAGGCCACGACGCTGAACGACATTCCGTTCTGGAAATGCAGGTCAAAGCCCGCCTCGGCCTTGGTATTGGTCGCATTCTTGAGGGTATTGTTGCGCACCACCTCCGTAATGTGCGTGTTGTACATCACCAACTGATTGGCGGAGTCGGCGGGGAGGTAACTGGCCACTTCCCTGTCCATATATTTGGCTTCGGGATAGAGATGAGACAGGCCGGGGGTCTTGTTGCTCTGGCCCCAGCCGCCGCGGAAAGACAGCCAGTCCGTCACTTTCAAAGAGGCGTTGATGCGCGGCGAGAGCGACCACACCTGCTCGGGCAGACCGGGCTGCAGCATATCGAAACGACCGCCCACCTGCACTTTGAATTGTATGGTCTTGGTAATGTCCCAGGTGAGATTGTCCTCCAGATAAGCGGAAAGTTGATGCAAGGCCGGTATATCATAATAAGGACGGGGGCGGCCGTTGCTGTTGGGCGTCAGCGGCATCGTCTCATCATCGTTGTAGAATCCCCTCGCCTTATTGCTTTCCAAGCGGTATTCCGCACCCATATTGAAGCGTTGCTGAACGGGCCCCGTGGTGACGGAAGCCACATTGCCGATTTTTGCGTAGAAGTTGACGGGGCGGGAAATCGTACCGCCGGAAGCCCGGTAGGAATCCGTCAGCCAGGGCACGGTACTGTAGCCGTCGGTCAGCGAAGTGATGACGGGCAGGCCGCCGCTGGCCGAGACAATGGAGCTCGTGCGGGTTTCGCTGTTGTTGATGGTCAGGCCCAGCGCGTAATTGACGGAACGAGACCAGGGGGTGTTGAAGGAGAAACGGCCGTTGTGCGTGATGCGGGCCGTGAACTGCTTCCGGGAGGTCTGCGTGCCTTCAATCAGCACATCCGGGTCGTCGGTCCTGAGGTCGATGATGCCGGAGAAATGCGCCTTGGTCGTAGAGGACCACTTGCCCGCTCCGTTGCTATAGGTAAATCCGCCGTTGATACGGTCGAACGAACGGTTTTTCATACGCGGGTCGCTGGAGGCGCGGGCGTAGTCCGCGTTCACATTGAAACTGCCGCCTTTCTTGTCAAATTTCCAGCCCTTGCCCAAAGAGACATTGAGGGTGGTCGGATTGTATTTGGCGCGGACCTCATACGGCGTATAACCTGCCTTGGTATTGACCACGACGGCGCCGGAGGTCAGGTCGCCGTATTCCGCAGAGGGGATACCCCGGACGACTTCCACCGACTCGATGTTGTCGGCGCTGATTTGCCGCAAATCCAAGCCGGTACCGCCCGAACTGCCGCTGGCCTTGTCGCCGATGGAGGCATTGTCGGACATCGGCACGCCGTCCATCACCACGGAGGTACCGAAGGCGTTGTTGTCCGTGCTGAGACCGACGGAACGGATGGTCATCTTTTCCTCGGAGGTCATATCGGACGAGGTCATCAACTGGCCCGGAATGAGTTGCATAATATCCTTGAGACTGGTGGCCTGCAAGTGGTCGATGGCCATACGGCCGACGGTAGAACTGGTCGAGGCGCCGGCGGCGCTGGGTACGGCGGTCACCACCACCTGTTCGAGGGCCAGGGAGGATTCTTTCAGGCGAATGGTCAGGATGCTGTCCCGGCCGAAATTCATTTTGGCTACATAATCCTCAAAGCCCAGCATCTGGATGGTGAGGGTGGCTTTCCCCCTGGGAACCTTTTCCAAGATGGCCGTTCCTTCGGGGTCCGTGATGGAGAAAATGCCGTGTTCGGTCAGCAGACAGGCCGCCCCGACAAGGGGTTCTCCGTCCGCATC
>CADAFY010000037.1 GCA_902787255.1 uncultured Bacteroidia bacterium | reverse complement strand
TGCAGATGCGTGGCAGCGGCAAGCGGGTGTACGGACTGGAGTCCGAGTTCGACTGCCCGGTCAAAGTGCTGGTGTATTCAGACCCGGCGGAGGCGCTAGATGAGGCTTGGTTTAAGGAACTGGTCAATCGCAAGAGCCTCGATATGCCCCTGCACGGAGGCGGTACCAAGAAGACCCCGATGAACTTGGAATTCGTGCGTTTGGAAGAAGGGGTGGACAGCATCGCTACCACGGCCTTCCTGGAGAAGATGTTCGACGGTTTCTTCGCTTCCTATAACGGCCGTTATGCCGCTTCATCCCTGCCCAAGCAGTTGCGGGAGAGCAAGCCGGATGCGGACAGCATCGTGGTCAAGCGTTCGGAGGTGTATGCCGGCAAGAAGCAGTTTATCTATGAATTGGCGGATACCAATTACCAGAAACCCATCGTCCGCCGGGCCCTGCCTTTCCTGAGCAACCATATTTCCCGCGAGGAAGGCATCATCTCTCTGACGCTGACGCTCAACCGGGACTATGTGCCCGCTTTGCAAATCCGTTATGCGGCCCCCGCGACGCCTCAGCGTATCTGGGACTTGCTGCAGGCCAAGGAATGGACCATTACCTATAAGGTGGGGGATGTCCGTCAGGAGAAACCCCGTATGAGTTTCCATAAAGAAGGGGAAGTTATTCCGGTAGAGAATTAAAAAGTGGAACGGTTTTCTTGTTTGCGTCGGGGCTTCCTGACCGTTTTGTTGTCGCTGAGTGCATCGTGGGCTTTTGCCGACGAGGGTATGTTTCTGTTGGAGGGGGATGTGCCGGGTGCCGAATTTCGCGAGGCCATCGTTTCCCTGGATTTTATAGGGACGGGCAGCATCGTCTCGCACGACGGCTTGCTCATTACCAATCACCACTGTGCTTATTCCGATCTGCACGCCCTCAGCACCCCGCAGAAAAATTATCTGGAAGAAGGACTCCGCACCTATACCCGGGAAGAGGAAATTCCCATCAAGGATAAGAAAGTCCAGATTCTCAAGCAGGTGCTGGATGTGACGGAAGAAGTACAGGCCTTTCAGCAAGCTCATCCGACCAAAAATCACGCGATGGGTTTGCGCAAGTTGAGCTGGAACCTGGAAAAGAAGTACGAGGAGCAGACGGGCCTGAGCGCCCAGCTGGCTTCGATGTGGGGCGGCAGCAAGTATTATATCTTCCTGTATCAAGAGTACAAGGATGTACGCCTGGTCGCGGCCCCGCCCGTGTGTCTGGCGGCTTTCGGCGGAGATATCGACAACTGGCAGTGGCCGCAGCAGAAGTGCGATTTCGCCCTCTATCGGTTGTATGCCGCGCCCGACGGCTCACCGGCGGAGTATGCTCCTGACAATGTTCCGGCACATTTCGACCATCCTTTGAAGATTTCCGTCAAGGGCTTGAAAGAAAAGGATTATACGATGGTCATCGGCTATCCCGGCAGCACTGACCGGTATAGTTCCTCCTTCAAGGTCCGTCTGCAACAGGAGGTCATTCTTCCGCTGGCCAATGCCATTCGGGGCGAGAAAATGCGGCTGATGAAAGAGGCGATGAACGCCGACCCGCAGGTGCGGCTCCACTATGCCGACAAGTTCTTTTCCCTGAGCAATTACCAGGAACTGCAACAGATGCAGGAGGCCTGCTGCAAGCGTTTTGATGTTGTGTCCGAGAAGCGGCAAAAGGAAAAAGTCCTGCAGGAATGGATCGATGCGGACTCGCTGCGCCGGGTGAAATGGGGCGGGCTGCTTCCCGAGATGGATTCCCTGTACCGGGCGGCGGAAACGACCAAATACCGCGTGACGCTCTTTCAGGAAACGATGGTGCGGGCGACAGCGATTTCGGTTTTCGCCACGCGCTTGTCCACCGCCAAGGGCCGTTGCGAGCCCAAGGAATGGGAAGACCTGGATATGGACTTGGAACGGAAAATATTTGAACTGGCGGTCCGTACCTGGTATGAACGCTTGGATACGGCTTGTATGAGCGCGTTTCACAAGGCTTTGTATCGACGTTACGGAAACGATTATGCCGCGATGTGTGCGTCGTTGTGGGCGCAAAGCCCGCTGACCGACGGCCGTCTTTCGGCACCGGTCACCAGCCGCGAGGATAGCCTGGCCCGGCAGCAACTCATCAAGGAGGTGTTGCCGAAGGATTCCCTTTCCCGCTTCTTCCTTTCGATGCGCATCGGCGATTTCCAGAAGACGAAGGATTACCAGACCTTGAGCGAAGCCAACCGCCGCTACAAAATCGCTCTCTACGAAATGTATAAGGATAAGGGGGTTCTCCAATACCCCGATGCCAATTCTACGCTGCGAGTCTCCTATGGTCATATCGGCAGGATGGCGACCCGGGATATCCGGAAACCCTGGTATACCACCCCGAGTCAGATTCTGAAAAAGTACAAGCCGAATGACTATGATTTCTCCCTGCGCGAAGATGTGCGGGCGGCGCTCAAAAAAGCCCCCTGCAAGGGCTGGAACGGCTGGGGAAAAGGCGGGATGAAGGCGAATTTCATCACCGACAACGACATCACCGGCGGCAATTCCGGCTCACCCGTGCTCAACGCCCGCGGAGAAGTGGTGGGCCTGGCCTTCGACGGCAATGCCGAGTCGCTGGCCAGCGATGTGTCCTACACCCCGGAGTACAACAAATGCGTCTGCGTGGATATCCGTTACGCCCTGTGGGTGCTGGATGCCTATATGGGAATGGACCATATCCTGAACGAACTGGTCCTGGTACGCTAGCGCGTCAGTTCCCTGACCGTGCTTAGAGGTAGTATTTGATGCCGGCGTTGAGGATGCCTTCCATTCCGATGCCCAGTTCGACAAAACCGCGGAAGCGGCCGCCGAATTCTACGCATACACCGGACAGTTGGAAGGCTGGAATCTTGACCCATTGGAAGGTATAATCTCCTTTTTCTACCTCCGTTCCTTTATGCTTGACATAAGAAGACCCGGTCACGGCGGCGCCTACTCCGATTTTTGAATACATCGCGACGACGCGTTTCTTGAACCAGTAGAAGCGTGCCGTGGCCATCAAGGTAAACCAGTCCATGGCATTTTTCGCAGTAATGGAAGGGTCATTCTTGTCTTGGAAGGAGCAGGCGGTACGGATGTAGTTGAATGTCCCGCCGACAGAGACAACCTTGCCGAGGCTGCGCTGGTAACTGACGCCGATGGTGCCTGTTGACCGGACCTTGTCGAGTTTCATGCCCGCAATCGAACTGGGGATGGCCACAAAGACACTGGAAAGCACGTTGACGAAAGACTGCGCGGAACCGACGCCATAGTTGAGGGCAATCTCGTTGGGGTAAGTGTAATAAGCATCGAGCGTAAAGGGCTCGGCCGCACGGGCCTCGGACTCAGCCGCACGGGCCTCGGACTCAGCGGGCTCTGCCGCTCGGACTTCGAATATACCGGCGCCGAGGGTCAGGAGCAAAGCGAGGGTAAGAATCTTTTTCATAAGCTTAAGCATTTGAACTTTCCGCGAATTTACGAAAAAAGGGGAATATGGCAAGGTTCCGATTTGCTTTTATTTGTATGTGATATTGATGTAGTATACCTCGGCTCCGGTAAGTCCTCCTCCGTAGGAGCAGTCGACGGATACCCGTTTGTTGGAAGATGTCATGGTGGCGGAAGCGTTTGATGCAATCAACTGATCTGCTATGGTTGAGAATGAAGCTGCCGCATCGTGCTTCTTGACTGTCGTGGAGCCGGCTTGGATGGTGATGGTGGTTCCTTTCCAACTGCGGATGGCATATACTTTATAGTCAACATTGACGCTGATGTTCCCGGGACAGTAGAAATCTTTGTAAACCTGGCATTTGCCGAGACCCTTTCCGAGGTTAATATATGTTTTATCCTTGGGGGTGCTATGTGCGCTGGTTGTAAAAGACCATTCTCCCACGACATTTTGCATATTGTTGTTGGTCGTATAATAGGGCAGTCCCGTCACATACACGGTACGGGTGGCGGAGTTTTGGGTGACTCCGTCGAAGGTGGCGGAGGCTGTGATGGCGTGCGAGGCCCAGGACTGCGAGCCCCGGCTGACGGCCGTGATGCTCCGTCCGGAAGCGGCGGAGGCGACTTGTGTGCCGTCCAGCGCGCAGGTCAGCGCGGTATAATTCTTTTGCGCAAGCACCTCGTCGGTGATGCCGATGGTGCCGCTGATGCCGTAGATGGTCGATTTGTCCATCCCATTGGCCGTTTTTGTATTCTTGTCGTAACCGTCTGCCCCTACGCCGTAGTTGTAGGAGGTGTAGCCGGCCGCCGTGACGGGGAAGGTGGGGGCGGGAGAAGTCGCCGTTCCGCTGATGGTCTTGACCTTGCCGTCCACCAGGGTATAGCGGACGGAGATGTCGTAACTGCCCTGCGGGAGATAGGGCCAGCCGCTCTCCGCGTTCATCGTTCCGGCAGAACGGGCCAGGCGGCGGACGACGGTGCCGTTTTTACTCAGGGTGGCGTCCCAGGCGGTAATCAGGTTCTCGATTTCTTTGCTGACTCCCGGGACGTCCAGGGAGGCGATGGAGCCCGACAACTCTCCGGCGGCGTTGTGCGTGTGGGAAATGGTCACGGTGGGGGCGGTATCGAGGTTGAGGTTGACCGTTCCGATGGAGTAAATCACCCCGGCTGCAGCGGGCAGGGTCTTGGTGCTCTGCGCGACATAGGTACTGCCGCCGGCTGTCGTGACGGTAAAGTGGAATCCGTTTTCGTAGGTGCCGGGGGCGATGACGGCGTAGTAGGTGCCGGAGGCGGCCATCGCATCGGCGCGCAAGGTCACGCTGGAAGAACCGCTCACGGAGGTGATGATGCCTTTCTCGCAATCAATGGTCACGGTCCCGGCGATGGCCGCCCCGGATTTGGCGCGGACGACGACGCTTCTGGCCCCGTCAATGTAGGACGGCATCTTGAAAGAGATAATGGCGCACAGGTTGGTGAAAGTGATTTGTTCGTCGGTGCGCCGCTCTTCGTTGAAAACGCCCGAGGCGAAAGCCAACGCGGTCTGGTCGCCGAAAGAACCGTTGACGGCCTGCTGTTCGGTCGGAATTCTCATCGTAAGGGTGTTGCCGTTGAGCGACGCGTCTTCCTGAAAAGGATAGACCGAAAAGAAGGAAGAGGTGAACTCGCGGATGCGTCCGCCGAAATTTCTGGCTTTGGGGTCATCCCCCGTCTGCTCGCTGCTGAAGCGGGAGCCTGCGCCCTTGTAGCGGGTGTCGAAAATGCCGATGGCGTCGTTTGCGCTCCAGTGGACAGCCCTTCCGCTCGCTCCGCCCATAAAGGTCTTGGTCGGATCTTCCGGATCTTGCCGGATGACGGAAGACATCGATGCGTCCACCCATTCTTCTTCGGGCATCTGTGGTTCTTCGTCCAAGACAAACTCACCGACAACGGCGGGCATCCCGGATTCTTCTTTGCTGCAGGAAAGGGATAAAAGGCTGCTGCAAGCGCACAACAAGAGGGCGCGCAGCAGGGCGTGCTTACATTTCTTCTTCATAGTCGTCGTCATATCCGTATTCTCCGCCGGTAGAAACTTCGACAGAATTGCAGAGTATTTCAGATTGCTCCGCAAAAAACACCTCACATTGGGGTGTGAAGTACTTTTCATAGTCTTTGGTCACTGCGTGCGGTTTAGGTCACACAAGAAATAGATACAAGTATCTTTTCTTTTTTCAAGTTTTTCGGGCGCAAAGATAGCAAAAATTCCCTTTTGTTACGAAAAAACCTTACCTTTGCAACTATGGAATCACGAAAGAACGAGGGCTTGAAGGCCTTGGGCCACGAGAGCCAATACATTCACAGTTATGCTCCCAATTTGTTGGAAGCCTTTGAGAATCAGCACCCCGACAACGATTATTGGGTGCGTTTCAATTGTCCGGAGTTTACCAGCGTATGCCCCATTACCGGGCAGCCGGATTTTGCCGAAATAAGGATTTCCTATATCCCGGACAAGCGTATGGTGGAGAGCAAGAGTCTCAAACTCTACCTGGGCAGTTTCCGCAACTGCGGGGCTTTCCACGAGGACTGCGTCAATATGATTATGAAGGACCTCATCGCCTTGATGGACCCCAAGTACATCGAGGTGACCGGTTTCTTCACGCCGCGCGGGGGCATCAGCATCCATCCCTACGCCAATTACGGCCGTCCCGGTACCCGGTGGGCGGATATGGCGTTCAAACGCTTGAGCGAAAGGGAGTAAGATGGCGAGGCCCCGTTACCTGGTTGTCGTGGCGGCCGGCAGCGGTCACCGGATGGGCGGCGACATTCCCAAACAGTTTCTGCCGCTGGACGGCCGCGTCATCCTGCAGCGTACCATCGATGTCTTCCGTCAGGCGGTTCCGGGCATCAAGGTCGTGACGGTATTGGCTTCGGAGTGGTGCCCGTATTGGCGGGATTTGTGTGCGCAGCATCGCTTTTTCTATCCCCAGGTTTTCGTCGGCGGGGGCCTGACCCGTTTTCATTCCGTTCAGAACGCCCTTGCGCAGATTCCCGATGACGCCATCGTCGCTGTCCACGACGGGGTGCGTCCCTTGCTCAGCCAGGAGTTGGTTCGTTCGCTTTTCGATCGGGCGGAAACGGTGGACGGTGTGATTCCCTGCCTTCCCGCGGTCGACACGCTGCGCTGTTTGCAGATGCAGGATGGCATACTCCGTTCTAATGGCAAGGTTCTGCCATCCCGTTCGGAAATGTACGCCGTGCAGACCCCGCAGATCTTCGATGCCGCCTTGCTGAAAGAGGCCTATACCCTTCCTTTTGAGCCGGTTTTTACGGATGACGCCTCGGTGGTTGAACGCTATATCCGGCAGCAGGGTCTGTCCAAAACCATCGATTATGTTCCGGGCGAAAGGGACAATATCAAGCTCACCACCCCCGAGGATTTGCGCCTGGCCGAGGCTATCTTAAAAACCCGCTAATTTTCTCAATTTTTCTTTTTGCAGGCGTTGTTTTTTTCGTATCTTTACAAACTTTTTCGAAAAAAATTGAACGCAATATGGCATTTTCCTTTTTAACGCAAGAATTGGCTATCGACTTGGGAACCGCCAATACCGTCATTTACCAGAATGACCAGGTGGTGTTGGACGAGCCCAGCATCGTGGCTATCGAGAAATCTTCCGGGCGTTGCGTGGCTTATGGCCGGGAGGCCAAGCGTATGCACGGGCGTACCAACCCCGGCATCGAGACCATCCGTCCTTTGAAAGACGGCGTGATTGCGGACTTTAACGCGGCGGAATTGATGATTCGCAGTTTCATCCGCAAGGTGAACCAGAACCGCAAATTTATCATCAATCCCAGCATCAAGATGGTCATCGGTATTCCGGCCGGCTCTACGGAGGTGGAAATCCGTGCGGTGCGTGACTCGACGGAGCACGCCGGCGGCCGTGATATTTACCTGGTGTTCGAGCCGATGGCTTCCGCGCTGGGTATCGGACTGAATGTGCTGGAGCCCAAGGGCAATATGGTGGTGGACATCGGAGGCGGTACGACGGAAATCGCAGTGATTTCGCTCGGCGGCATCGTCGTCCAGGACAGCGTCCGTACGGCCGGGGATGCTTTCACCAGAGATATCCAAGACTATATGCGCCAGCAGTACAGCCTCAAGGTGGGCGAGGTGACGGCGGAGGAAATCAAGTGCGCCGTGGGTGCCGTGATTCCGAATCTGCCGCCCGAAGAGGTGCCTGCGCCTTTCCGCGTCGTCGGCCCCAATATGATGACGGCCCGTCCTGTGGAGGCGGAGGTGACCTATGAAGAGATTGCCCACTGTTTGGACAAGACCATCAGCAAACTGGAGCAGGCGATTATCCACGTGCTGGAGCAGACCCCTCCCGAGCATTATTCCGACATTGTGGCGGACGGTATCTGGCTGGCCGGCGGCGGTGCTTTGCTGCGCGGTCTCGCCGCCCGTTTCTCCGATAAAATGAACATTCCTTTCCACGTGGCGGAAGATCCGCTCAAGGCCGTGGCCCGTGGAACTTGCATCGCTCTGAAGGATACGCAGAAATACTTTTCCTTCTTGATGCGCTGATGCCGACCGCCAGCACCAATACCCGTCGACATTGGTTCGATGCAGCCGCCTTCATTCTGTTGGAAGTGGCTGCATTGGCTTTGGTAGGGGCCAGTTCCGACATCCAGCGTTCCTGGATGGGCGGGATGGTGCACGAGATGACAGCCTTTGTCTGGGGCGGTGTGGAGAATATAGGGCGGTATTTCCATCTGAAGACGGAAAACGACCTGCTGGCCGAGCAGAATCTTTTCTTGATGCAGCGTCCCCTCGGACGTGAAGCGGCTCAGACGGTGAGCAGCGAAGAATGGACCTTCCTGTCGGCGGAAATCGTCAAGCATCAGTTCAAGGGAGACCATAGTTATTATTTGCTGGACAGGGGTTCCGACGACGGGGTGCGCGCCAACAGCGGGGTGCTGACGCCCCGGGGCGTGGTAGGGGTGGTGGAAGCCGTTACCCCGCATTACAGTTATGTCCGTTCCTTTTTCAGCGTCGGTATGACCGTCAGCGTACGGGAAGACAGTACGGGCGTTACCGGACCGATGGTCTGGGACGGCAAGGGCCGTAGCGGCGCCCGCATCCGTTCCATTCCCCATCACATCGTGATTCCCCCCGGCCGGGAAATCCGCACCAGTTCCTATTCGGGCTTGTTTCCGCCCGATATTCCTTTGGGGGTAACGGGGGAGAGCCATTTCTCCAAGGACGGGACCCAGACGATAGAAGTCGCTTTGTATGAAGACCCCACGCGCCTGCGTTATGTGATGATTGCGGACAGGGCTTGGCGTGAAGAAGTAGAACAATTGGAACGATGAACCGGAATATCCCTTTTCTTTTCCTTTTGTTCCTGCTCGGACAGGTGCTCATCAGCCATCTGTTCCAGACGGGGCCTTGGTGCGTGCTGACGCTGCTTCCGGTGCTGATTCTCTGTCTTCCCACCGGCCGGTCGACCCTTCATCTGATGCTGGTGGCCTTTGTGAGCGGTCTGGCGGTCGATTTTCTGGCGGACGGGCTCATCGGACTCAATGCTTTCTCCCTGGTGCCCGTCGCCCTGGTTCGTCGTTTTATGCTGGTCCGCTTTTTCAATGAAGAACTGGTCCTGCGGGGAGAGACGCTTTCCTGGCGGAAAGGGGGACTGCTCCGCATCCTCGGCTGTGTCCTGCTCTGTACGGCCCTGTTCCTCTTGCTGTATGTAGCGGTGGATGCCGCCGGTCAGCGGGCGTTCCTGCCTTGCCTCTCCACTTTTGTCCTTTCCCTGGCCGCCGACTTGTTGTTGTCGGTGCCTGTCCTGCTGGCCTTCTTGGAGAAATGACGGAACCTACGCGCCATATCCGCCTGTTGGTCGCCCTGGGGGTGGCCGCCTTGATTCTGCTGGGGCGCATTTTCTATATCCAACTGGTGGATGACAGTTACAAGACGGACGCACTCAACAACTCGATGGCCCACATTCCTGTCTATCCGCTTCGCGGCATTATCTACGACCGCAACGGGCAGATTCTCGTGGGTAACAAAATTTGTTACGACCTGCTCTGCACTCCTTCTGCCCTGGAACCTTTCGATACCCTGCTGCTGAGCCGGGTGCTGGGGGTTGAGAAACAAGTCATCCAAGAAAAACTTGCCGAATACACCAGCCGTCAGTTCCGTCGGAAAATCGGCTACCGCAGCGTCGTGATGTTCCCCAAACTGCCCGAAGAAACTTATATGCGTTTTGAGGAGATTTCCTATCGCTTCCCCGGTTTTTCCGGCCAGGCCCGCAGCCTGCGCCAATATCCATTCAACGCCGGTGGCAACCTGCTGGGCTATATCAGCGAAGTGGACGCCCAATACATCAAGGCCCATCCCGAGTACAAGAGCGGGGACTATGCCGGCAAGACGGGGCTGGAATTTTCTTGCGAACGCCTCTTGCGGGGAGAAAAAGGGGAAAAGATTTTCTACCGGGATTCGCGCGGACGCATCGGCGCACCTTACCGTGGCGGCGAAGCGGACAAGCCGGCGGTGTCCGGGATGGATATCACGACTACCATCGATGCGCGGCTCCAGCACTATGGCCAGGCTTTGATGCAAAACAAGGTGGGCTCCCTGGTCGCCATCGAGCCTTCTACCGGCGAAATCCTGACCCTGGTTTCCAGTCCCGGCATCGATGTGGATGTGCTGGCGGACATCGGTGCGCATTACAAGGAAATCGCCGCCAATCCTTACAAGCCGATGTTCAACCGGGCGGTGCAGGCTTCCTATCCCCCGGGCTCGGTGTTCAAACTGGTCAATGCCCTCATCGGCCTGCAGGAGGGCGTGCTCCGGCCTTCGATGAAATATCCCTGCCACGCGGGGTACCATTTCGGGAAAAACAGCCGTCTGGGCTGCCACAATCATCGTTCTCCCATTGATATGGAAGAGGCCATTATGATGTCTTGCAACGCCTATTTCTGCTATGTGTTCAAGGATTTGATCGACAATCCGGACTATGGCACTGCGGAAAAGGCGTTCAACCGTTGGCGGGACTATGTGGAGAGTTTCGGATTCGGGCAGAAACTGGGCAGTGATTTCCCGTCCGAATTGGGGGGCTTTATCCCGAAGTCTTCCTACTACGACAAGTATTATGGCAAAAATGCGTGGAAAGCGCACACCATCATTTCTCTGTCCATCGGGCAGGGGGAACTTGGCTGTACGCCCCTGCACCTGGCCAACCTCTGTGCGACCATCGCCAACCGGGGCTATTATTACATTCCGCATCTGGTGAAGGAAAGCGAGAAGGTGCCTTTGGATGAAAAATACCGTCAGCGGCATTATACGAAGGTCGATACCACCCATTTCGCCCAAATCATTCCCGGTATGTACCGAGCGGTCAACGCCGGTTGGGGCAGCGGGGCGACGGCCAGCATTGCGGCGGTCGAAGGGCTGGAGATTTGCGGCAAGACCGGAACGGCGCAGAACCCCCACGGGGATGACCACTCCGTGTTCATTTGTTTTGCTCCGCGCGACAATCCGAAAATCGCCGTGGCGGCCTATTTGGAAAACGGCGGCTTCGGGGCAGCCTGGGCGGCGCCCGTCGCTTCGCTGTTGGTCGAACAATATCTCTCCGGCGGCATTTCCCAGGAGCGCAAGCCCCTGGAAAAGCGGGTGCTGGAAGGGAATCTGATGGATAAGGTAAAAAGGAAATGACAGGGACGGGGGCACAACGAGCGTGGGGGAATACCATTGACTGGTATCTGGTGGGGGCGTATCTGCTCCTGGTGCTGCTGGGATGGCTCAATATATATGCTTCCGAGTATGACCCGGAAAATGTGCGTTCCATCTTCTCCTGGGATATGCGCAGCGGGAAACAACTCGTCTGGATCGGAACCTCCCTGCTGCTGGGCTTGCTGATTCTGTTTTTCATATCCCCGCGCAGTCTCGAAACCCTTTCGCCCTTGTTATACGGCGTGATGCTCCTGCTGCTGGTGGCGGTCATCTTCCTGGGGGCCAATACGCGCGGTTCCCATTCCTGGTTTGTGCTGGGGCCCGTCAGTTTCCAGCCGGCGGAACTCTCCAAAATCACTACGGCGCTGCTGCTGGCCAACCGGATGAGCCGTTACAACTTCCGTCTTACCCAGCGGCGAGATTTTCTCCGGACAGCAGCCATCATCCTGCTGCCTATGCTCATCATTGTGGCGGAAAATGAGACCGGCTCTGCCCTGGTGTACCTGTCGTTCCTGTTTATGCTCTATCGGGAAGGGCTTTCCGGCTGGTGGCTCCTGTTGCTGTTGATGATTGTCGTCGTGTTTATCCTCACGCTGGTGCTATCGCCCTATGTCGCCCTGTGGGTGACGATGGCGGTGGCGGCCGTCTGTGTCTGTGCCGAGCGGGCGGCGATGCGTACTTTTTTCCGCATCTACCTGCCGGCGGGCTTGGTGTTGGCCTTCTATCCGATGATGTACCGTTCCTGGATGGCATCGGGTCTCCTTGCCTTCCTTCGTCCTTCCTGGGTGTTGTTGGCGGTGGCGCTGGTGATGTTCGTTGTCTATCTGGTGAAGGCCTGGAAGGAAAAGAACAGTTTCCGTATGTTCGTGGCATTTGCCCTGGTGCTGGGACTGGTGATTACGCGGGTGGTTCCCTGGGTGTTCCAAAATGTACTGCAGGACCATCAGCGCATCCGTATCGAGGTGTTGCTGGGGATGAAAGAAGACCCGGCCGGAGCGGGCTACAATGTGCGGCAGTCGATGATTGCCATCGGTTCGGGCGGCTTCTGGGGCAAGGGCTGGCTGCAAGGGACGCAGTCTTCTTACGGCTTCGTGCCGGAGCAGAGTACGGACTTTATTTTCTGTACCGTCGGCGAACAATGGGGTTTCGTCGGCTGCCTGTTCATCATTGCGTTGTATGTATTTCTCATCGGCCGCATTATGGTGTTGTCCGAGGGTTCCCGGGAGGCGTTCACGCGCATCTACGGCTATTCCATCGCGGGCATTATCTTTATGCACCTGATGGTGAACATAGGAATGACCATCGGTCTGATGCCCGTCATCGGCATTCCGTTGCCTTTTTTGAGTTACGGCGGCTCGTCGCTATGGTCTTTTTCCATAATGATTTTTATCTTTGTAGCCTTGATTCGTAACGAGAAGAAATATTTCTTATGAAAGTACTGCATATCACGAACAATTATCCCTCTGCCGGGCAGCCTGCTTTCGGTTCCTTCGTGCGTTCGCAAGTCGAGTCGCTGGAGGCCGTCGGGGTGGATTGTTCGCTCTTTCTCGTGAACGGCCGGGGCTCATTTTTGCGCTATCTGTGGGCCTGGTTCCGGCTGGTGTGGCATTTGCTGACGCACCGTTACGATGTGCTGCACTGCCACCACGCGCTGACGGGCGTCTTGCTCTGTCTGACCGGCGCCGCTTTTCTCCCGCTGTGTACTTTCCTATCAGAACAGTCCCTCCCGTGAATGGGGAGACAAGACCTTTCATCTGCTCTATCCCTTCTTCCGCCGCATCATCCTCAAGGCGCAGGACGACGATTATATGGATTATGACAAGGTCCGGGTGATTCCCAACGGTTGTTCCGACCAGTTGTTTCGTCCGATGGACAAGGCGGAATGCCGGCGTCAACTGGGCTTGGAGCCTGATGCCCGCTATGTCCTTTTCATCGATGTAAATGCCCGCCGGGCGGCCCGGAAGCGTTCCCAAAAACGCAAGGACCGTTTTGATGTGGCGCTGAGCCATTTGAGCGAGCGTTTCGGCGAGCCGGTTTATCCTGTGATTCTGCAAGACGAGGATCCTTCACGGATGCCTCTTTGGTACAATGCCGTCGATGTGTTTCTGCTGAGCAGCGATTTTGAGGGCTCTCCCAATGCCGCCAAGGAATGTCTGATGTGCAATGTGCCGGTGGTGGCTACGCCGGTGGGGGACTTGCCCTATTTGGCGAAATTCTGCCCCGACTGTTATGTCATCCCCTGTTTTGATGCGGATGCCCTCGCCCAAAAAGCCTGGGAGGTGATGACCGGCGTGGTCGGGGGCTCAGCGCGGGATGGCGAGGGGGCCGGGGGCTCGCAGGCTGGCGGGCCCGAGCGGATTTGCGGCTCCGGACAGGCTGGGGGAGCCAGGCGGGCTCCCGAGGGGCTTTCTTCGCGGGAAGCGTTGCTCAAACTGGGCTATGGGCTGGAAGATACGGCCCGGAATATCCTGAAAACCTATCGCGAATCGCTGCTATGATGGATGCGTGTGTCATAGTCACCTGGCGTTGTCCATTCCATTGCAAGATGTGCTCCATCTGGCGGCATCCTTCCGTTGCTGCGGAAGAGTTCGCTCCGTCCGTGCTGGAGAAACTGCCGCGGATGAATGCCGTCAACATTACGGGCGGGGAGCCTTTCGAGCGGGAAGATTTGGAAGACATCGTCCGCATCCTTGCGCCGCGCAGCCGCCGGATCGTTTTTTCCACCAACGGCTGGTATACGGAGCGCATCGTGGCGATGGCGCGTCGTTTTCCCCAGGCAGGTTTCCGCATCAGTCTGGAAGGGCTGGCGGAGACCAATGATGCCCTGCGCGGTATGCCCGGCGGGTTTGAGCGGGGGATGGAGACGTTGCGGCAGTTGCAGGAACTCGGCTGCAAGGATGTGGGCGTGGCGATGACCCTGTCGGGGACCAATCAGGACGATTTGCTGCCGCTCTATCGGTTGGCCCGGGAAAAGGGTTGGGAATTTGCGACGGCGGCGGCCCACAATTCTTTTTATTTCCACAAACAGGATAATGTCATAGCGAATGGTGCCGGGGTGGCATCGGCGTTGGACGGACTGGTCGGCTGTATGCTGGCGGAAAATAGTCCCAAGTCTTGGGCGCGGGCCTATTTCAATGCCGGCCTGAAGGGCTATGTGCTGGGCCGGCCCCGCCCGCTTCCCTGCCGGGCCGGGAGCAGCAACTTTTTTATAGACCCTGCTGCCAATGTGCTTCCGTGCAACGGAATGGCGGAGGCGATGGTGATGGGCAACCTGGCGGAAGCGGCCTCTTTTGAAGAAATTTGGGAGAGCGACCGCGCCCGCGAAGTCCGTGCGGCGGTGGCGGCTTGTTCGCGCAATTGCTGGATGATGGGGACGGCTTCGCCCGCCATCAAAAGTCATCCTATGCAGGTCGGCGCGTGGATACTGAAGGAGCAGTGTGGACGCTTGTTCGGCTCCCCTCGCAAGGGTGGTGATTCTCTCGAAAAGGAGGGCTCGGAATGAAACTGTTCTTCATCGGCGGCCGGGATATTTTTTCCGTCGGGGGCATCGAGAATTGGATGCTCCATCTTCCGGTGGCGCTGGCAGCCAAGGGCTATGAAGTGACGGTCTGTTGTGAAAGCGATGCGGACGGCGTCCGTTTTTACCGGGATGTCCGTATCCTGTATATCAAGGCGCCGAAGAGCAAATACCTGCGCAAAATCTGGGCATCCTATCGCGCGACCCGTCGGGCCCTGCAAGAGGGCTGTGACCTGATTCACTACAATGTATGGCCCTGTGCCGTCTGGAGTTTTCTGGCGGAGCGCAAGGGGGTAAAGACGATTTTGATGGGGCACGGCTTCGAGTGGAAGCGGAGCAAGTACAATGCCTTGCAGCGCGCGTTGCTGCGGCTTTGCGAGGCCTGGGCCGCCCGC
>CADAFY010000036.1 GCA_902787255.1 uncultured Bacteroidia bacterium | reverse complement strand
GTTTAGGGAGCACAAAAATGGCTTGCCTGGGATAAAGAGTGCCCCGGGATGCTGCGCATCCCGTAGGGACTACAAAAAGGACGGCGCCTGCCGTCCTTTTTGTGGTCCCTGTAGGGCATGATCCTACGACCCACAGATTATGAGTCTGTTGCTCTAACCAACTGAGCTAAGGGACCAAGTAAACCGTCCGACGAATATCATCAGACGGTTTCTTTCTATCCAAGGCGCTCCCCTTAGGCTTTGATCTCAACGTTGACGCCGGAAGGAAGTTCCAACTTCATCAGGGCGTCCACCGTCTTGGGCGTGGAATCATAAATGTCCAACAGACGGCAATAAGCGTCGAGCTCAAACTGCTCGCGGGCCTTCTTGTTGACGAAGGTGGAGCGGTTGACCGTGAAAATCTTCTTGTCCGTGGGAAGGGGAATAGGTCCATTCACGCGGGCACCGGTAGCGGACACGGTCTCAACGATCTTCTTGGCCGACTTGTCAACCAACATATGATCAAAGGATTTGAGTTTAATTCTTATTTTTTGGCTCATAATACAGCTGTAAAATTTTAATTATTCATCTTCGTCCTTGAACTTGAACCCGCTCTTCTCGATGATGTCTTTGGCCAACGAAGCAGGAACTTCTGCATAGTGGTCGAAAGACATCGTGCTCGTAGCACGACCGGAAGAAATGGTCCGGAGGACTGTCACATAACCGAATTGCTCGGAAAGCGGAACAAAAGCCTTGACGATGCGGGCGCCGACGGTGGAATCCATCGCGTTGATCTGACCGCGACGGCGGTTCAAATCACCCACGATATCACCCATATAATCCTCGGGCGTCACCACTTCGAGACTCATAATCGGCTCGAGCAACACCGGCTTGGCTTTGGGACAGGCGTGACGGAAAGCCATACGCGCACAAATCTCAAAGGAGAGCTGGTCGGAGTCCACGGGGTGGAACGAACCGTCCTTGAGGGTCACTTTGAGGCTCTGCACCTCGTAACCCGCCAGAACGCCGTTGGCCATCGCGGACTTGAAACCTTTCTCGACGGAAGGAATGAACTCTTTGGGGACATTGCCGCCCTTGACCTCATCGACAAACTGCAGACCGCTGACGCCTTCATCGGCAGGACCGATTTCGACGATGATGTCTGCAAATTTACCACGGCCGCCCGTCTGTTTCTTGAACACCTCGCGGTGCTGGACGGTGCCGGTGATAGCCTCTTTGTAGTTGACCTGGGGAGCACCCTGGTTGATGTCCACGCCGAATTCACGACGCAGACGGTCCACGATGATATCCAGATGCAACTCGCCCATACCGCTGATGACGGTCTGACCGGTCTCGTGGTCGGATTTGACGGTAAAAGTCGGGTCTTCCTCGGCGAGTTTCGCCAGGGCGATACCGAGTTTGTCAAGGTCTTTCTGGGTCTTGGGCTCCACGGCGAGACCGATCACGGGATCGGGGAACTCCATAGATTCCAAGGTAATCGGCGCATTCTCCGCACAGACGGTGTCTCCCGTACGCAGGTCCTTGAATCCGACGGCGGCGCAAATATCGCCGGCCTCGACGAATTCGATGGGATTCTGCTTGTTGGAGTGCATCTGGTACAGACGCGCAACCCTTTCCTTCTTGTCAGAACGGGTGTTGAGTACATAGGAACCGGCATCCAAACGGCCGGAATAACTGCGCAGGAAAGCCAGACGACCCACGAAAGGATCGGTCGCAATCTTGAACACCAAGGCGCAGAAAGGCTCCTTGCTGTCCGGATTACGGCTGGCCTCTTTACCGCTGCGAGGATCCGTACCCGTCACCGCACCCTTGTCGAGCGGGGAAGGCAGGTAACGCATCACGGCATCCAGCAGGAACTGAACGCCTTTGTTCTTGAAAGAAGAACCGCAGCAGGCAGGTACGATACCCATACTGATGGTACCGACACGCAACGCGGCAATGATTTCCTCGTCGGTAATCGTGGAAGGGTCGTCGAAGAACTTCTCCATCAAGGCTTCGTCGTATTCGGCGGCGGCTTCGATGAGTTTGTCTCTCCATTCGTCCACTTCGGCTTCCATCTCGGCGGGCACATCCTTGACCTGGTAGTTGACCAGTTCTTCAGAAGCGTCGTAATAAATCGCCTTGCGGGCAATCAGGTCCACGATGCCGAGGAATTTGTCTTCCGAACCAATCGGCAGGCAAATGGGAACGGCACGCGCCCCGAGTTTTTCCTTGATTTCAGACACGACCGCCAGGAAGTCGGCTCCCACGCGGTCCATCTTGTTGACATACGCAATCTTCGGGACGTGATACTTGTCGGCCTGACGCCACACGGTCTCGCTTTGGGGCTGAACTTTTCCAACCGCGCAGAAAGTCGCGACCGTACCGTCAAGCACGCGGAGGGAGCGTTCCACCTCGACGGTGAAGTCCACGTGTCCCGGAGTATCAATCAGATTAATTTGGTAGGTCTTTCCACCATAATGCCAGAAAGCCGTCGTGGCCGCTGACGTAATGGTGATACCTCTCTCCTGTTCCTGTACCATCCAGTCCATCGTCGCCGCACCCTCGTGAACTTCTCCGATCTTATGGGTCTTACCCGTATAATAAAGGATACGTTCGGACGTGGTGGTCTTACCGGCGTCAATGTGCGCCATAATACCGATGTTCCTGGTAAATTGAAGGTCTCTCGCCATCTTATTCAATCATCCTCATTAGAAACGGAAGTGAGCAAAGGCCTTGTTGGCCTCGGCCATTCTGTGCATATCCTCTTTCCGCTTGAACGCGGCGCCCTCACAGTTGTAAGCGGCGATGATTTCAGCACAAAGTTTTTCTGCCATGGAGTGGCCGGAACGCTTGCGGGCGAATACGATCATATTCTTCATAGAAAGTGAAATCTTCCTTTCCGGACGAACCTCCATAGGCACCTGGAAGTTGGCGCCGCCGATACGGCGGGACTTCACCTCGACCTGCGGGGTGACATTCTCGAGCGCTTTCCTCCAAATATCTAGAGGAGCCTTGTCAGAATCTTTCATCTTCTCGCCTACCATATCAATGGCATCGTAAAAAATAGAATACGCGATACTCTTCTTCCCCTGCAGCATCAGATTGTTCACGAAACGCGTAACCATCACGTCGTGAAACTTGGGATCAGGAAGTAGAATCCTCTTCTTAGGCTTCGATTTTCTCATTGTTACTAATAATTAAAGGTAAAAAATAAAAAAGGTTACTTCTTAGATTTCTTCGGACGTTTTGCACCGTACAAGGAGCGGCCCTGAAGCCTTCCCTCTACGCCTGCCGTATCCAAAGCTCCTCTAAGGATGTGGTAACGTACACCGGGGAGATCCTTGACACGACCGCCGCGAACGAGCACGATGGAGTGCTCCTGGAGGTTGTGGCCTTCTCCGGGGATGTACGCATTGACCTCTTTCGAGTTGGTCAGACGCACACGGGCCACCTTACGCATAGCCGAGTTAGGTTTCTTCGGCGTGGTGGTGTACACACGTACGCAAACCCCTCTCTTCTGAGGGCAAGAATCCAGCGCGCGAGATTTACTTTTAACTTCGATAACCTCGCGGCCTTTGCGAACAAGTTGTTGAATTGTAGGCATAAATAATTGTTAATAAATAATTTATGTTTCTTTTTCCCTTTTTTGGGGCTGCAAATTTACATATTTTTTTTGAAATGAGCAACAAAAGCCTAATTCTTGGGCACGAAAATGGCGAAGGCGTCTGCAGCCGAGAAAACCTCGCTTTCCGTCATATCGCCGCCGGCACTCTTGGAGATATTGAAAGCCCTGTAGTTCCAGGAGCCCCACCAAGCGGCGTTCACCTCGACAAGCGTGGTAGAAACATTACCCGGGCGTGTAGAGGAAGTATTGACCGCATCCAGCGCCGTCCAGCCCTCGGGACGATACTTGAAGTTGGCATCGCGTACGACAATCAACGAGCCGACGGGCAGTTCCGCCTTGGTAAAGATGCGGGTGGCGATGAATTGCTTGAGGTTGCTCACCGTGCTGTTCTCTTCGGTGTAAAGCGTGGACTTATAGGTAGAGTTGCCGGAATTGTAATAGGAATACTTGAAGTAGCCGGGCTCCAGCATCTGGTAACTGGAGGCATTGTAGCCCTTGGATTGCAGGAAGGAAGCCCAGTCGGAGGAGACGGCCAATTTCTTCGGCGTCAGGATGGCGAAGGCGGCCATACATTCTTCGGCGGCGGAATCGCTCAGTTCCGAGCGGGGATTTTTGGAAACATTGAATCCTCGGTACTTCCAGGAACCCCACCACGCGGCATTGACCTCAACCAACTGTTCGGACACATTGCCCGGCCGCGTAGAAGTAGTATTGACCGCATCCAGCGCCGTCCATCCTTCGGGACGATATTGGTAGCCATCCTCCTTCAGAATAATCAGCGTTCCTTCCGGCAACTGGTTCTTGAAGAAGAGGTGCGTGGCGACAAACTGATGGAGGTTCGTAGCCGTGCTGTTCTCCTCGGTCAGCAGGTAGGACACATATCCCCGGTCGGAGGAGTTGTAATAGGCAAATTTGACCATCGGTACATCAAGCACGCGATAGTGGGAAGCATCATAGCCCCGGGCCCGCAGGAAATCCTCCAAATCAGGGGTCGGAGTGCCTTCGGGATAACTTGACGGCGTCACAACAAAGGGAGCGGCGACGGCCGTGGCGGCCGCTTCGCGCATCGCCTTCAAGTCCATCAACGTATAACTATACTCCGACGGTGTCCAAGACAGATTGTCCATCGGACACCCGGTCAGCGCCCGGGCCCAGGTCATCGCGCAGACCAGCCGGCCCACTTTGAGGGACATATGATAGCCATCCCGGGTCAAATTGTCCCCGAAATAACTGGTGCGCAGGTTCTGGATGGCAGTACCCGTAGGGATGAGCAGGGAAAATTCGCTGTGGGGAAGCACTTTTTCCCGGTATGCGCCGAGAATGGCGTTGTACATCGTCATCTGGTCGGAGCCATACTCCGGGAACGAACTGTGGGTGGAGTTGGCCTGATACGCCCAGGTCATATGCCAGGCCAGACGGGAATTGGGGCGATGGGCGCGGACGATATCCAACAACTGCGTCAGGTAGGGCTCATAGGTTTCCGGCTTCCCGGAATTGCCGCTGACCTGCTGCATCACGATGATATCCCAATCCCGTTCATCCAGGGCCGCCAGCGGACGATACGACCCGGTCGAATGCCAGGTCCCGTCCGTGTTGGTGTAGTATGTATAGAATTCGCTGTCGGAAGTGAATTTTTCAGCGTGGGTCGAGAGCATACAGCCCCCATAATACAGGTAACTGATATTGACATTTTCCACCCCAGCCTGCTTCAGCAAATGATACAGATACTGCATCGAATCCATCGTAAAACTATTGCCGATACCCAGCACGCTCAGGCTCTTGGGCGCAGCGGCAAAAGCCGAAAGCGGCTTCATCACATGTTTAAGGACCGTCTTGCCGCCAGAGACGGAATAACTGCTGAAACCCTCATTCTTGAAAATCGTCTTTTCGTAGGAGCCGGCATCCGTCAGCAAGGTCAACTTCAAACCAGAGGGAGAAACAAAGCGGCCGAGGGGAATTTTCAGCGTCATCGCTTGCTGCAAATCCGCCGCAGAAGGAAAATCGATCCGAATGGAAGAAGAGGAAACAGAAGGAGTCACAGCGAGCGTAGCCGGATCCACGCTACCTTCAAAAGACAGATAGCCGTCAAAGCCGGTAGGTGAGGCCGGCTCCAAGGTCAGGGATTGCGCCTGCTCTGTCAGGGAACTCGCATCTATGCGCAACTCCAGTACCGAACAGAGATTCTTGAAACGCAGCGTCAGGCGGCCGCTACCGTTCAGTCCGTTCGCCGACCCGGCCAGCGGGCTGCGTGCGGCGTTGGCTTGCGTGCCGGGGAGAAAAGCAACCGTACGGACTGCCGGAACGCTGATTTGTCCCTCTTCGACGACTTCCGGATACCAGGCCGTCAAAGATTGGTTCGCATCGTAAGAAGGGATGCCGTTCTCGCTGGTAAAAACAGCGGTCTCGCCGCCGGCTGCCGTCGTATAGCGGTAGGATTGACCGCCGTAGAAGATGGTGATGGCGTCACCGGCTTCCCAACAGCTGGCTCCCCCGGCGATATCGGTACGACTTTCCTCATCGGGGAAAGAAGCCTCGATGACCAGTCCTTTGCTTTCAACCCTCTGCGCTTGAACGGGCTCGGGCATTTGAGCGCTGCAGGCCAGCATCGAAAGAGCCGCCAGGATACTGATAAAAACCGCTTGCATTTTCATTCTTTGTCCTCCTCGTAATAGGTAATGCTTTCTATATTGCCTTGCCCACTGACGCACAACAAGTTCCGCGGTCCGACAGGGACCACGAGAACGACCGGGGATATATACTTGCAGAGCAACACTTTTTAAGGCATATACGCAACTACAGTTCCACTCCGGTCGCTTTCAAGATATCCTCTGGTGCCATTCCCATCTCGCGAAGTTTTCGGGCAATGGCTTCGCGTCCCTTGGCTTCGCCTTCTGCCAGCCCTTCCTTGAACGCTTCTTCTTTGACATAGCGCTTCTCAAGACTGATATCCAATTCGTTTCTCATCGTTTCTTCGTAGCGCTCCCTTTGTTCTATAGTCATCGACCCTAGTTCCGTGGCGTTGTATAGCAGGCGGAGCAAATCCTCTATAAACGACTCCGGACGGGCCTTCAGCGTGTGCATGTACTTCATCGAGAACACGAACTTCTCAAGCAAAGTATTGCACTTGTCTTCCTCGTTTTCTTTGTAAGGAAAGCGGTCCATCTCCACATAGACGAAGTGCAGCGCGTCCGTCATCAGTTCCCCGTTGTTGTCATTCCGCACCGCGTAGCGACTGATGAGCCCGTTGTCCGCATCGAGCGCCTTCTCGTTCTCGTGCTCGAGCGCGAAGTTCAGAAAACTCAGCACGTACACGGGACGCAGGGAATAATCCATCTTGTCCAGGCTCTCTCCTGTCTGGTAGCGCATCATCTTCTCGGCCAGTTGCGTCCGTATCGGGTAGGTCGCATACGAGAGCATGCGCTCCTTGTACGTGTTTTGCTTGCCGAACTGCATTTCAACAATGAACTCTTCTCCTGTCTCCTCGTCCTTACAAAGGATGTCAAAATTAGTGTTTTTCTCGGAAACCACCAAACCTTTCTGTTCTTTGTCGATGAAAGTGAGCCGCGAGAGGCGCTTGCCCGGGATGAGCAGTTCGATAATTTTCCGAATGAGTTCCTCGTTCTCGGGGCGGATTAAGATGACCTTGAAGGCCCCGTCATACAAAACGCAGGCATATTTCCCCGCCTGCTTGAGGGTTTGATTGGAATGTGCCATACTTCGTCACATTTGCGGGAACGGAGAAGGCTGTCTCGATGGCCAGCCACGCGAAAGGACAGCAGCCCGCTCCCAGGTTCAACTTTAGTACAACACCGCATCAAAGCGATGTCCGGCCATCCGCGCAAAATCGCGAAAGCCGGACCGCAAAAGTATAGCAACAAAACGGAAAAAAGGTCAAGAAAAAGAAAAATTTTTTCAGTTTGTGAATTTGAGAATCTTTTTCCACACAAAAAACTATTTACGGATGGTGGCGGGGAAAAGAACATTGGGTTTGTGGAAGTAGGCGGACTTGTCGTCGGTGGAGACCAGGGAGTACCAGTTGACCGAGCCGTCGGGATGAAAGTCGGCCCGGAATACACCCATATAGAAATCCTTCGTGTCAATGCCCAGCTCCCGAAGTTCCGAGAGCGCAACGGAGGCATCCACGCGGTAGCCCTTTTCGGTCAGGGTTCCCTGCGCCTGCAAAGTCCGGAAATTCCACTCGTAGTCGAAAGGCTGTCCGAAATGGGCCGCATAGTCCATCGGACGGCCTTTCGGGTCAATCTCCGCGCACCAGTAAGAAGTCATCAGCGAGTCGCAACTGAAGAAAATCTCCACCCGGTCCTCGTCATCGACCGTACGCTCCGTAGGAAACTCGTCAAAGACGGTCATCGTGCTGTCCACGACCTCGTAGGAAAAACACAGGCGTCCTCCCTCGCACCAGCAGGAAAAGACGGTCTCATCGTCCAGCCCGTCCCACGGCGCGTGAAGAACGCGCACGGTCCGGGGTTCGCTGCCGATGACAAACACTCCGTCCGCGACTTTAGGACGACAAGCGCCTACCCCGCAAAGAATAGAAAAAATCGCTAAAAAAAGAGCACTCCCCCCAAGCACAGGGGAGAGTGCGCTGCGATAAAAGGATTTAAGGCTGCGTCGCATCGGTCTGTTCGGTATAAGCATAAGGATACTCGTAGTCTTTGTAGGCAGGGACCTCCAGCAGTGCCATCGGCACCAACTGGCGGATACCGGCATCATTCCTGGAACCCTGCGGCAACAGACCGCGGCAGTGCCAGCCAGCCTCGCCGTTGTCGCCCGGCCCCATCAGCTTGAAACCGATTTTAATCTTGTTCTCCCGGGACATATTGAGCGTAAATCGGCGCAAGCGGAACTCCAGGATACCTTTTTTGGCGCTCTGGTAGAGTTTGCCGGCCGCATAGAGGTAGTTGTAGGTCAACTGAACGGGCACATCCGCGGAATAGTAAACGCGGTCGAGATTGCCGAACACATTGGAGCCGGCTGCGGCCGTGCTGCGGAAGTTGTACCAGGCCAGGCGGTTGTTGAGCGCAGGATCCGTCGGGTCATCGATGTTCGCCGTCCAGTTGGAGAAACGGGAATAAGCCACCTGCGTCAAGCCGCTATGCTCCAGGTAACGGTCGATGCCGGCATCGGAGAAAGCGTGCTGACCGTCCTCGTAGTTGGCAGAACCGAAAGGGAGATAGCCGCCCGTCGTGGCACTGGGGTCCAGATCGATGAGAATGTCCAGCGGGGCGGAATAATTCCAACCCGGGAGATAGAATTCGATGCGACCGAAGAGCCAGCCTTCATCCGCAATGACGCGAGCCTCATACAAATCCTTATAGAGGGGATTTTCCGGCATCGTCATCGTCAACTGATGGGGATGTGCCAGGATGCGGAGAGCATACCATTGGTCCACATCGCCATTCACATTGATGGGCACCTTGTCATTGACGCCCCAGTTGTTGACCGTCCCCGTCGTCATATTGAGTTTCACGCGGGACGTCACACCTCCTGCAAGAGCGGAAGTAAGGGTAAACGGCTTGACATAATACTTGTTGTCATCCATCAAGATGGAGAGGGCATAAGACCCGGCATCCGCCGCCTGCGGCAAGGCCATATAAGCGACGATAATGCCATCCTCCGGAGTGACATCCACCAAATCGAGCCACACAGAATTGACCTTGACACCCTCGTAGCAGTGACGCAGGCGCTTGCTCTGTTCTCCAGTCTCGGATGTTCCTTTCGTGGACACCAGGCCCAGGCGGACCGGTTTGCCGGAAACCGGGAGTTTGACCTCGAAGCGGACGAGGGGGTTGATGTGGAAGGAGCCGCCCTTTTCGCCGGCCCATTCATCGGTAAAAGTCATCGCACGATAGGTGGAGACATTCTCCAGCCAGACAAAACTGCCCAGATGCGCCAGGCTTCCGTTGCCGGTCTGGGTCTGGGTGCCGAACGAGCGCTGCCGCAGGCTCGCCAGCGAAGTGGCGCTGCCGCCTTTGGCCAGAATGGCGATATCAAAGGCGCTGTCGTCAACGGAGTTGCCTTCAAATATGGCAACGGAAGGATCCGACCCCATAGAAGTGAGGGTAAACACCGAAGATACGCCCGTATTGTGTCCCGTCACGAGAATGCGGTCACCGGCCTCCCAAGAGGATTTGATGCCGGCCACCGAGTA
>CADAFY010000035.1 GCA_902787255.1 uncultured Bacteroidia bacterium | reverse complement strand
CGAGGCGAGGCAAACAAAAGGTTGAGGCGGAAGGGATTTTAGAAATGAACGAATGAAGCAAAACGATTCATATCAAGACTTTGACAAGCAGGTTCAGCAGTTGCTGGGTCAGGCTTCGGAGCCCGTGCCGGAAGGTGCGTGGGAGGCTATCGCTGCCCGCCTCGCAGCCGGGGCTGGGGCTGCCGAGGCTGCTGGTGCTAGTGCTGGCGCCGGCGCCGGGGCTGCTGGTGCAGGGGCTTCCTCCGCTGCCGCCGAAGCCGAGGCCACCCGCAAGGCCATTATCCTGAAATGGGTCCGCCGCACGGGGATTGCCGTTGCCGCTGCCGCCGCCGTTTTGCTCGCCGTCTTGCTCTGGAACCGCCCCGAAAATACGACGGACGACAACCTGGCCGTCGTCACAGAACAAACGCAAGACGAAATGCCTACTGCCATCCCCGAGCCCATCGCCGCATCCCCTGAATATAGTACCGTTCACCACGAGCAGCGTGCCGTTTCCGCCGAACAAAGCGCCGGGCAAGCCTCAACTGCTCCAAGCACGCCTATATCCGGCAGGTCCGCTTCCGAGCAAAACGCCATCGCGGTTTCAGGCACTACTTCCGCACAAAGCAATGACGACGCACAAAGCATAGCCATTACCGCCCAAGGCGCTGTCTTTGCACAGGACGAAACCCAAGCGACAGGAACTCAGGCAAAGTCCCAAGCAACGGAAGTCCGGACCGATTCTCGGACGGCCGAAACCCAAGCCGAACCCCAACCTGCGGAACCCCGGACCGAACCCCAAATAGCAGAGGCCGAAGTCCAGCCCATTGACTGGGAGCATCTTCCTGACTTGGATGAAGAAGTGCAAGCCCGGCCCCATAAAAAATACCAGCCCAACGGCTTCCATCTGGCCGCCTACACCAACGCGCTGAGCAACTTCACCAGCAAGAAATCCGGGCAATATACAGGCTATAGCGGCGCATCCGGCGGCACCATTCCCGACCATTCCTATTTCAGGGAATCAGGCGAATCCAACTACACCATTCCCCTCACTTTCGGTATCAATTTCACCTACGACATTCTGCCGAAACTCTCGGTCGGCCTCGGTGTCAACTACACCCGCCTCTCCCGCCATTTCTCCGGCACCTATTACCAACTGCAAGCAGATGGTTCCTTCGATGCCGGCACCGACTACGACAATATTTATAACATCCAGCAATTCATCGGGATTCCCCTCTCCGTCTATTATCACATCGTCCGCACCAAGCACATCAACTTCTATGTCTATGTCAACGGAACGGTCGAGAAATGTATAGGCAACGCTTGGACGGCGAACAATCGGGAGATTAACTACAACGAGCCGGTCAAAGGCGTTCAATTCAATGCCGGCGGCGGCATCGGCGTAGACTTTATGCTGGCTCCGCTGGTGAGCATCTACCTGGATCCCAATGTCAAATACTACTTCGGCCTCAACCAGCCCAAGAGCATCCGCACCAAACAACCCTTTATGCTCGGCTTCGAAGCCGGCGTCCGCTTCCACCTGTAGGAGTCGGTTCGGTTTGAGTTACCACTATTCAAGACTTTATACTTTACACACAATCACAACAGGCCTTTCAAGGGATTGGTGTTGAGGGTGGTCTTGAGGACGGGAGGCGTTTGCAGGGAAGATGCACTGGAGGGTTCGGAAGCCCCGGAGGAGTTTTCTTGGGAGACAAGCTCTTGGAGTTTGCGACAGAGCAGGTCGATGGTGTATTGCTCGCTTTCGTAGTGGCCGAGTGCAACGAGCATGCGGCCTTCTGCTTCGAAGTAGTCGTGGTAGCGGATTTCTCCGGTAATATAGCAGTCGGCTCCGGCGGCGAGGGCGTCGGGGATGAATTCTCCGCCGCTGCCGCCGCAGAGGGCTACGGTACGGATCAGAGTTGCAGCATTTCCAGCTCCGTCATCGGAAAAAGAAGCGGGGGCGACATTCGAGGGGGCCGCAATCGGCGAAGCGGTTCCGTCATCGGAAAGGGAAGCGGGCTTAGAGGGCAGGCAGTAACGAAGATGGGGCGCCTTGAAGACCACCGCGAGGGTGCGGACAAAGTCCTCAGCAGGGACGGCTTCGGGCAACACACCGATCACGCCGCTGCCGGGGACCGAGGCGGAATCAAGTCCAGAATTTTCCGCACCGACACAACCGCAGTCACTTGACGGAACGAGCACACGGACGTCCCGGAGTCCGAGACGGGCGGCCATTTCCCAAGAAACGCCGCCGGGGGCATTGTCGAGGTTGGTGTGGGCGGCATACAGGGCGATGCCGAGGCGCAGGGCTTTGGCGACGCAGCGTTGCTGGTAGGTCATGCCGCTGACATTTTTGAGCGGACGGAAAATCAGCGGGTGATGCGAGACGACCAGGTTGCAGCCACGCGCGGCGGCTTCGTCAATCACGCCCTCCGTGATATCCAGGCAGACCAGCACGCCCTTGATTTCGGCTTCGCGACCCAGCGGCATCCCCACCTCATCAAAAAGCCCGACCTGCAGGCCACTGTTGTCATATTCTTCCTGCCACGCCAAAGGAGAAAAGCGCTCCAACGCATCGACAATAATTCCAAGTTTCATTGCATTCATCTTTACAACCCTGCGAATTTAGGAAAAATCTTCGATACATCTATACAAAAGCAGCGAAGATGCTCGGCAGACTCGAAGCCCTGACCAATAGACACAAAAAGAGGCCGACCATTTCCAGTCGACCTCCCGTTAATATAATAAGGTAGGTTAGATGTGTCGGGATTATTCGACGACGAGGGTGTCAGCGGGAACTGCGACCACCTCCTCAACAACCTGCTCGACGACAACTGCCTTCTCGGCTTCCTTGGCTTCGCGGGCTTTCTTCAAAGCGGCGGGATCGGCCAGGAAGATGTACTTACAGATGAAGAGGGCTGCGAGAATCCACATCATCGGGCTGATTTCTTTGAACTTGCCGGAGAGAGCATAGAGCACCACATAGGCGATGACACCGATGAGGATACCGTCGGAGATGCTGTAGGAAAGCGGCATCAGGATGAGGCACAAGAAAGCGGGGATGCTCTCGCGGTAGTTGAGCCAGTTGACGTTGACCACCGGGTTCATCATCATCATACCCACGATAATGAGGGAAGGAGCCGTAGCGGCACCGGGGATGGCGAGGAACACAGGGGAGAAGAACAACGCGATAGCGAAGCAGATCGCCGCGACAAAGGCAGTGAGGCCCGTGCGACCACCTGCGCCGACACCGGCCGCGCTCTCAACATAGGTCGTAGTGGTGGAAGTACCCAGGCAAGCGCCGCAGACGGTACCGACGGCGTCAGCCATAAAGACCTTCTCCGCGTCCTGGATGTTGCCTTTCTCATCGACCAGACCGGCTTTGGTAGCCACGCCGACCACCGTACCCATCGTATCGAACATATCGATGAAGAGGAAGGTGAAGACGACCACGAGCATATCAATCGTGAAAATCTGATCCCATTGGAACTGGCAGAAAATAGGAGCCACGCTGTCGGGAGTCTTCACAACACCCGTAAACTGGGTGAGGGCCTCACCCGTTGCAGGGTCTTTGATGAACATGCCGATGACAGCCGTAGCGAGGATACCCAAGAGGATACCGCCACGGATGTGAAGCATCACGAGGGTGCAGGAAATCACCAGACCGATGACAGCCAGGAGAGCTTTGCCTTCCGTGAGTTTGCCAAGACCGACGAGAGTGGCATCGTTGTTAACGATGATGCCGGCGCTCTGCAGACCGATGAAAGCGATGAACAGACCGATACCGGCGCCGATAGCGTGTTTCAAGGAAAGAGGAACGGCATTGAGAATCCAAGAACGGACTTTGGTCACGGACAGGACGATGAAGATGAGACCTTCGATGAGGACGGCGGTGAGGGCGAACTGCCAACTGTATCCCATACCGAAGCATACGGTGAAGACGAAGAAGGCGTTCAGGCCCATACCCGGCGCGAGGGCGAAGGGTTTCTTGGCGTAGATAGCCATCACGAGGGTCGCGATGATGGCGGCCAGGGCGGTGGCGGTGAAGACGGAACCGACGGGCATCGTGCCGAGGGCGCCGAAAATCATCGGGTTGACGGCCAGGATGTAGGCCATCGTGAGGAAGGTGGTGATACCCGCGATAATCTCGGTGCGGATATCATTCTTCATCGGGTCAAAGCCAAAGGCTTTTGCGAGAAATTTGTTCATAATAAGAGTGTAATAGGTTTAGATTTTAGAAGACCCATTTAACACCGAGGCAAGGACGGGCCATGAAGTTCTTGATACCGCCAAAGCTCCAAGCAAGTTCGACCTCACCACCGATATTGAGGTTCGGGCAACCAAAGTGCTGGCCGACAGCATACCAAATCTGAGGCTCGGAAATCAAAACGAAATGGGAAGTCTCTGCAGGATCATTGATATAGTCAGCACCCCAAGTACCATCTTCAAATTTTCTGATGGGACGCACATCGTGGTCCTCACCCCAGAAATCCAAGAATCCGCTGAAACGAAGGCCGGGAGCGCCGAAGAGGTCCTGCATACCCCACACGAACGTGAACTGGAGAGGAACCATAGAAATATGGTTGGGCTCATTAACGGGGAGACCGAGCGCATCCGTCTTGCCATAGAATCCATCCGGATAAAGAATGTGCTTGTAGAGCAACTTGAAGTTGAAGCAGTTCTTGTAGTCACTGCTGTGGAGGAAATAGTCAAAACCAAGAAGGAAGGCGTGGTTGATGGGGTAAGCCCTGTATGCACCGCCATTATATTCTATTTGTACGCTCAAGTCTTTGACAGGCGTGTTCTGCCAGAAGTTCAAGCAACGGGCAATCTCCCAATAGGTACCGGTCAGAGATCTGGAAGCGGCGCCTTTCACGGGGAAATCGTGGTCGACGAAGAAGAAGGTGTTGCCCCAAGGGTCGCTGTAGAAACCTTCGAGGGTGGTGGTCACGCAGTTGCGATCGACGCCAAGGTCATAGAACAACTGGATGTTGGTGGATCCATTGAACATGGTTTTGGGGGCTTCGCCGTCAGCAGCGAAAGCCGACACTGAAAGCGTAAGAACCGCAATCAGGGAAAGAATAGTTTTTTTCATAATGGTTTGTTATTAAGGATTAAAAATATTATGCATCGTGTTCGGTCAGATGGAGAATGCTATAGGTTTCCGCATCTTGGGGATAAATGTCAAGTTTGGGCACATCATCGAGGGCGATGTTGAAACTCATATAGATGGTCTTCGGATTGAAACGCTTGACCAGGCGGTAGGTGGCCGAGACGGTGCCGCCGGTGGCGAGCAGGTCGTCGTGAATCAGCACTACATCATTTTCATCGATGGCATCGGCGTGAATCTCAATGGAATCCGTACCATATTCTTTGGAATAGGACTCGGAGAGTTTCTCGGCAGGCAGTTTGCCCGGCTTGCGGGCCATAATGAAACCGGCTCCGAGACGCAGAGCCAGGGCAGCGCCGGCGATGTAGCCGCGGGACTCCACGCCCACGACCTTGGTAATCCCTTTGTCTTTGTAATGGTCGTAGAGGTCGTCCACGAGCATCTTCAGGCACTCGGCATCTTTAAAAAGCGTGGTGACATCAAAAAAGACAATGCCTTTGACGGGGTAATCAGGAATGGTCCTCAAGTGGGCCATCAATTTGGGTTTATCAATCATCTTATTGAATAATTTTTTGGATTCGGTTGGCAGTTTCAATCAACGAACGGAGTTTCGGACCGTCCGCAGAAGCGATGGCGGAGCGAAAGCGGGAGAGGTAATCGCTGTACGCGTCAATGACGGGCAGCAGGTTCTCACGGTTGCTCTCGAAAATGGGCACCCACATATCCGCGTTGCTCTTGGCCAGGCGTGCGGTGGAAGAAAAACCGCCGGAAGCCAGGTCGAAAATATGCTTGTCGTCTTTCTCCTTGTCGAGGACCGTGAGGGCCAGGGAGAAAGAAATCACGTGAGAAAGGTGGGAGACATAGGCCGTGTGGATGTCATGCTGCTCCGCGCTCATCTTCACCAAACGCATTCCGAGGGCCTCATACAAAGCCTCAACGCAGGCCAGGGCATCCGCATCAGAGTCCTGTGCGTCGCAAACAATGCCGACTTTCCCTTCAAACAGTCCTTGACGGGCGGCTTGAGGGCCGGAATATTCGGTACCGGACATCGGGTGACCGGCGACAAAGCGGCCACGAGCGGGATGGTTGCGAACCGCATCGACGATGGGCTGCTTGACGGAACAGACATCCAGCACGACAGGGCGCACACAATCACAGTCGGAAGCGACAGGACGGACAGCGTCCATTCCGGCGGAGGCCGAGACGCACGCACCAATGCGGTCGAGGATGTCCGGCAGCAGGGCGGCCGCGGCGGAGGCGGGAATGGACAGGAGGATGAGGTCGCTCTCCGCGACGAGTTCCTCATACGAAACAATGCGGTCCACTATCCCCAAGCGCTGGGCCGCGGCCGCATTGTCTGCCTTTTTATCATATCCGAGAAGCGTGTCGGCCAGGTGGCAGGCCCGGATATCGAGGGCCATTGAGCCTCCAATAAGACCTGTACCAATCAGACCGACCGTCCCCAGGGAACTCATACCGTCAGAATGTCTTTTTCTTTGGCTGCAATCAGTTCGTCAATTTTCTTGACGGCGGCGTCCGTCTCTTTCTGGGCGGCGGCCTCCTGATCTTTTTCGACATCCTCGGGAAGACCTTCTTTCTGCAATTTCTTGAGGGCTTCAATCACATCGCGGCGGGCATTGCGGACCACCACTTTGGCATTTTCCCCGGCCGCGCGGGCTTTTTTAATCAACTCTTTGCGCCGGTCCTCGGTGAGGGGCGGAACATTGCAGCGGATGGTCTCGCCGTTGTTCTGCGGGGTGAAGCCGATGTTGGCGTCCATAATGGCTTTCTCGATGACGGGAATCATCTTCTTTTCCCAAGGCTGGATAGCGATGGTCTTGGCGTCGGGAACGGTGATGGAAGCCACCTGGGCGATGGGCATCATCGAGCCGTAATAATCCACCATCACATTGTTGAACACCATCGGATTGGCTTTGCCGGCCCGGTAGGTTTTCAAATCTTCTTCGAGAAAATGCACGGCATCGGCCATCTTGGCCTTCACGCCGTTAATCAGTTCTTTGGATTTCTCTATCATAACAAAAAGTTATTCGTCTATCGCAGATTTAGCAGTCAAGCCCTCTTCCGGATCCTGGACAATGATATATTTGTAGGTCTGATTGAGGTCCGTAATATACTTCTTATAATAAGACATATCGTCATCGTTTTCAACCAGTGAACCATCCTTCTTGACCACCAGACGGTTCCAACCAAGTTCAGCTCCAACACCCGTTGCGTCCGTTACGACACCTTCTTTTGTATTTTCTGTTTTCTTATAGGTGCCATATTCGTCCTCCCAAATCGCCTTACCGGAAGCATCGTAATCCTGCATCCGGAAGCCGTAAGAGCAGTTCGTATTCATCCTCAGGTAACTGTACATTACATTCTTGAATTCTTTTTCAACCAAATCTGCATCGGAAAAAGCGGTTGAATTACGCTCCGCAATGATTTGAAACACAATGGGCTGCGTCGTAGGTTGGGTAAACTCCGGCAAGGTACAGGACCACTTGCAACGGTCATTGACACCCGGCTTTTCAAGATCGACCGTCGTGGACTGGCCTTCTACCGTGTATCTTACTTTAAGATTGGCATACTTGAAATAGTCGTAGTTAAATTCGGCAATCAACTTCACGACCACCTTCGTGCTCTTGACGGAAGTATCGCCGCCTCCTTCGCCGCCGCTTGCGTTCTTATCTTTATCACAAGAAACAGTTACAGCCAACAGCCCCAAGACCGCAGCCAAAATAAAGAAGAACCTTTTCATCATTTCTAAATTTAAGAAGTAAAACAAAACTATCTGCGAAGGTACAAATTTTTGTTTTTTTATACAACTTTTCTTTGTGAGAAAGTCCCGACAAAATTTCAGAAAAATCAACTGTTTTTCAAATGTTCGCGGATGCGTTTCTTGCTGGTGGAGAACATATAAAACCAGAGGCCGCCGAAGAGCATAATGGCGGAAGCGGACCCTCCGACCGCATCCGAGGTCATCAACAACGCGTCAAACAGGCCGTGCAACAGGACGGGGACCAACAAAGCAAGGGCGAAATTCCAGATGCGCTTGGCAGGGTCACCGAACACTGCTTTGGAGTAGAAATAGCCCATCGTGACGGCAAAGAAGAAGTGGCCCGGAATGGACAGGATGGCGCGCAGCAGGCCTATTTCCCGCCAAGCGTCCGCATTGGAAAAGAGATAGCCGACATTCTCAAACGCAGCGAATCCCATTCCAACACATACCGCATAGACGATACCGTCGATATATTCGTCAAAATAAGGGTTCTTTCTCAAAAACAACCAGAGGCATAGGAGTTTGGCAACTTCTTCCGGCAGGCCGGCGGTCAGGAACGCGTTCCAGAAAGCGCCGAAGGCCGTGGAAGGCTCCGGAATCGTAACCATCGCAATGGCAGGGCCGAAAATCCACAGCACGACAAACACGGAAAGAATCCCATAGCCGAAGGCTTTCAAAAGTTGGCGCACGGGTTCGCGCTGGTACTTGTCTTTCCGGTAGATGTAATAAATCAGCACCAAGGCGGGCAACACCGCCGCAATCAGGATTTTTACTACTTCAGGCATCGTTTCTTAGGTTAATTTTCTGCAAAAATACGGAAAAACGCGATTCAGAACAAATCATTCATCGTCAGCACCCGTTTCAATTCTGCAATATACAAAGTTATTCCAAGCAAGCGGTGAGGAGTTTGGCGGAGGAGGAAGCGGGGGTGAGGGAAAGGAATCGGGCGGTGGCGGGCACGAGGACCGTTTCGCCCTGACGGACGGTCACCTGGGATTCTTCCGTCGCCAGCGTCGCTTCTCCGGCGAGGCACATCACCACCACAAAGGAGTCCAGGCGGCTCAAATCCTTGCGCACCGGCTGGGTCAATTCCCACAAAGAGGTGGTGAAGTACGGGCAACTGACCAGCCGGACCTCCTGATTCAAAGCGGGGGTGTAGGCAGTCCGGTAATCCGGATAGACTGTATAGTCGATGGCATCCTTGGCCTGCTCCGTGTGCAACTGACGGGGCTTGCCGTCCAGCCCGAGGCGACCGTAGTCGTAGATGCGATAGGTGATGTCGGAAGTCTGTTGAATCTCGGCGATGAAGCAGCCCGAGCAAATCGCGTGAATGCGGCCGGCGGGCAGGAAAAAGACATCGCCGGGCTCAACCTCGTAGCGGGCGAGCACCTCGGTAAAACTGTCATCCGCCACCCTGCGTTCGTATTCCTCCGGGGTGATGGCCTGCGAAAGGCCGGACAGCAGGTGCGCGTCCTTGTCCGCGTCCACGACATACCACATTTCGGTCTTGCCTTTGGAACCGTTGTGACGAACCGCCGCCAACGCGTCGTTGGGATGCACCTGAATGGAAAGGTCCGCCTTCGCGTCGATGAATTTAATCAACAGTGGGAATTGCGCGCCGGTGGCCGCATAGACCTTTTCTCCCAGCAAAGCGCCTTTGAACTCCTCCGCCAGGGAGGTGATGCTTCTTCCGGCAAAGCGTCCTTCGGACACCAGCGTCTCCTTACCCGGAACGGCGCTGATTTCCCAACTTTCTCCGATGTTTTTCTGAGCGGTTTCCACGCCCTTGTACGGTGCGATTTTCTCGCCGCCCCAGACCAGGCTCATCAGCAGCGGTGTAAATTTCAAAATTTCCATTTTCGATTCGTTTTCAGTCTTGCAAAGATACTAAAAATAGTATGGATTG
>CADAFY010000034.1 GCA_902787255.1 uncultured Bacteroidia bacterium | reverse complement strand
CATTGCGTCGACGCGGTGGTATATGTCAAAGTGACAGCCATCCAGCAGGGATATACCCCCAACAATATGCTGGAGTATTTCTTCGGTTTCGGCAGTCCCAGCCAACGCGAGGCCGTGGGCAGCGGTTCCGGTGTGATTATCCGTCCCGACGGTTATATCGTCACCAACAACCACGTCATTGCCGGCGCGAACAAAATCGAAGTCACCCTCAATGACAACAAGACCTATTCCGCCACCTTGCTCGGAACGGACCCGGCGACCGATGTGGCCCTGATTAAAATTGATGCGGCCGACCTGCCCTTCATCGAGATGGCGGACAGCGACGCTCTTCGTCTGGGTGAATGGGTGCTGGCCATCGGCAGCCCCTATGATTTGCGGCAGACCATCACCGCCGGTATCGTGAGCGCGAAAGGCCGTTCAATGCCGAACACCACGGGCGAGTTCAAAATCGAATCCTTCATTCAGACCGATGCGGCCGTGAACCCCGGCAACAGCGGCGGCGCCCTGGTGGACAAAGCCGGACGGCTGGTGGGCATCAATACCGCCATCATATCCCAGACGGGCTCTTATGCGGGTTATTCCTTCGCCGTTCCCGTCAATATCGTTAAACGAATTGTCAATGACTTGATTGACTTTGGCTCTGTCCGTCGCGCCCTTCTGGGTATCTCGATGCAGAATATCGATGCGAAAAAAGCGGCCGAATTGAAACTTTCTTCGCCAAACGGGGTATACATAGCAGATGTTGCCAAAGGAAGCGCTGCGGAAGCAGCCGGCGTGAAAGCGGGCGACGTGCTCATTGCCATTGATGGAAAGAATGTTACCGATGGTGCCAGTGTCCAGGAAATGGTCACCCGCTACCATCCCGGAGACAAAGCCAAGTTGACGGTGGTCCGTGACGGAAAGACCAAAGAACTGAATGTCGAGTTCAAGGGGACCGTCCAGGAAAACGGCACGAAAGATGACGACGGCTCGGTCGCGTACTTCGGCAGTAAGATTCGTTCCGCCTCGAAAGAACTGCTTGATGCCTACAACCTCAAAGGCGGTGTCGAAGTGGTTGCGGTCGGAGAAGGCAAATTGGCGCAGCAAGGCGTTCCTGAAGGCTTCATCATTTTGTATGTCAACAACCAGCCGGTCAGCAAGCCGGAAGAGGTGTTGGAACTTACAAAGAAAGCGAAACGAACCGTGCTTCTCGAAGGTGTCAACCGGAACGGAAGGGTGTCTTACTACGGATTCGGGCTCTAAACCTTGCCGGTCAAGGAAGATGCTCCGCCGAGGACAACGGTTCTTCGGCGGAGTATTTTTATAAGGAGCATTGTATAAAAAGATATGAGACAATTAAAAATCACCAAGTCCATTACCAACCGCGAGAGCGCGTCGTTGGACAAGTACCTTCAAGAAATCGGTCGCGAGGAATTGATTACCGTAGAGGAAGAAGTGGAACTCGCGCAGAAAATCCGTCAGGGAGACAAAAGGGCCTTGGAAAAACTGACGCGGGCCAACCTGCGTTTCGTCGTTTCCGTGGCTAAACAATACCAGAATCAGGGGCTCAGCCTTCCCGACCTTATCAACGAAGGCAATCTGGGCTTGATCAAAGCCGCCCAGAAATTCGATGAAACCCGTGGTTTCAAATTCATTTCTTACGCCGTGTGGTGGATTCGCCAGTCCATTCTTCAGGCTTTGGCCGAACAGAGCCGTATCGTGCGTCTTCCGCTCAACCAGGTGGGTTCGTTGAACAAAATCAACAAAGCCCAGGGTAAATTCGAGCAGGAACACGGCCGTCTCCCGACCAGCGAGGAACTGGCTGAACTATTGGATCTTCCCAAAGAGAAAATCGCCGACACCATCCGCGTTTCCGGCCGTCACGTGTCCCTCGATGCGCCATTCGTGGAAGGGGAGGACAACAACTTGCTCGATGTGCTTGAGAACGAAGAATCTCCGGCCGCCAGCAAAGGCCTGGTCAGCGAGTCGCTCAACAAGGAAATCGAACGCGCCCTATCCACGCTGACCCCCCGTGAAAGGGATATCGTCAAGTATTTCTTCGGCATAGGCTGCCAGGAAATGACCTTGGAGGAAATCGGCGAGAAATTCAACCTGACCCGCGAGCGCGTGCGTCAAATCAAGGAAAAAGCCATTCGCCGCTTAAAAGTGAGCAGCCGTTGTAAATTGCTTAAAAGTTATCTCGGATAATGACAACTTCACCCGATGCCATTTTGCTTTCCGCGGCCCGCAAAGCCGTGGAACGCTTGTATAATACGCAGGTCCCCGATGCACTCCTGCAAGTGGAACCTACCCGGAAGGATTTTGAAGGCGACTATACCCTCGTTGTCTTTCCGCTTCTGAAAATCACCCACAGTTCTCCCGAAATGACCGCCAAGGCCATCGGGGAAGAACTTTTGGCCCAATGCCCTGAAATCGGTTCCTACAATGCCGTCAAGGGCTTTTTGAATGTGTGTTTCTCGCCGCTTTACTGGCAGGAAACCCTGCAGGCCATCGCAGAGGACGCGAACTTCGGCACCCTGCCGGCTACCGGCCGTCAGGTGATGATTGAATTCTCTTCCCCGAACACCAACAAACCCCTGCACCTGGGTCATATCCGCAACAACCTGCTGGGTTGGTCCGTTTCCCGTCTGTTGCAGGAGAACGGCCATCAAGTGATGCGTGTGAACCTGGTCAATGACCGGGGCATTCACATCTGCAAGTCGATGCTGGCCTGGAAGAAGTGCGCGAACGGGGAGACGCCGGCCTCCGGCGGCAAGAAAGGCGACCATCTGGTAGGGGACTACTATGTGGCCTTCAACAATCTCTATGTGCAGGAAGTCAAGGACTTGATGGCGCAGGGAATGAGCGAGGACGAGGCCAAGAAGAACGCTCCTTCCCTCAAGGAAGCGCAGGCTATGCTCGTGAAATGGGAAAATAACGACCCGGAAATCCGCGCCCTTTGGACCATGATGAACGGCTGGGTGTACGAAGGATTCGACCAGACCTACAAGAACCTCGGAATTTCTTTCGACCGCACTTACTATGAGTCCCAGACCTACCTCTTTGGCAAGGCCCTGGTCCAGAAAGGACTGGATATGGGCATCTTCGTCCGGGAGGCGGACGGCTCTGTGTGGTGCGACCTGACCGCGGACGGACTCGACCGCAAACTCCTGCTTCGCGGGGACGGTACTTCGGTCTATATGACCCAGGACCTGGGCACGGCCGAGCAGCGCTTTGAGGAATACAAACTGGACGAGCATATATATGTCGTCGGTAACGAGCAGAATTACCATTTCCAGGTGCTGAAACTCATCCTCGAAAAGTTGGGCTTCCCTTGGGCGAAGAACATCTACCATCTTTCCTATGGAATGGTGGAACTGCCGGAAGGCAAGATGAAATCCCGCGAGGGAACGGTCGTGGATGCCGACGATTTGATGGAGAATATGTACAATACGGCCAAAGCCACTTCTCTGGAACTCGGCCGCATCGAGGATATGGATGAGAGCGAACAGGACCACTTGTTCCGTATGTTGTCCCTGGGTGCGATGAAATATTTCATCCTCAAGGTGGACCCGCGCAAGACGATGCTCTTCGATCCGAAAGAATCCATTGATTTCAACGGAAATACCGGTCCCTTCATCCAGTATTCCCACGCGCGCATCTGCTCGGTCCTGCGCAAAGCGGAGGCTCAGGGGATGCAGCCCGCCCTTTTGCCGGAGGCTCTTCCTTCCGCTAAAGAAATCCGGCTCATCAAACTGATGGAGACCTATCCCGCGAAAGTGGCGGAAGCCGGCGCCGCGTATTCTCCCGCGCTCATCGCCAACTATGCCTACGAACTGGCCAAGGAATTCAACCAGTATTACCACGACACGCCCATTCTCAAAGAAGAGAATACGGCGCTGCTCCGTTTCCGCTTGGAACTGATTTCCGCGATTGCCAAGGTGCTGGTCAAGGCGATGGATATTCTGGGCATCGAGTTGCCGCAACGAATGTAGTACCGCTATGTCTTTCAATTTCTTTCTCGCCGTGATGTCCGCCATTGCCGTGGTGGTCTTTATCGTACTGTTTTTTGTGGACGCCGGCTATGGCAAGTTCTATAATAAGAAATGGGGCCCTGCGGTCAACAATCGCTTCGGTTGGGTGCTGATGGAAGCGCCGGTCTTCATCTTGATGCTGCTGCTCTATTTCTATTCCGACCGGAAGGATGATGTCGTCCGTCTGACCTTTCTGCTGCTCTTTGAACTGCATTATTTCCAGCGTTCCTTCATCTTCCCGATGCTGATTCGCGGAAACGGGGTGATGCCCCTGTCCATCATTTTGATGGGTGTTGTTTTCAACAGCCTGAACGCGATGATGCAGGGCGGCTGGATTTTCTATGTCTCACCGGATGATTATTATGGCGCCGCCTGGCTGACGGACCCGCGTTTTCTCATCGGCTGCGTGCTCTTCTTTGCCGGAATGTTCATCAATATTCAGTCCGACAGCATTATCCGTCATCTCCGCAAGCCCGGCGACAACCGGCATTATCTGCCCCGCCAGGGCTTTTTCAAATATGTCACCTCCGCCAATTATTTCGGGGAGTGGCTGGAATGGACCGGCTTTGCCATCCTGACCTGGTCCTGGGCCGGAGCGGTGTTCTCGCTGTGGACCTTCGCCAACCTGGCGCCGCGGGCCGCCCGCATTTACGACCGTTATCAGGCCGAATTTCCGGGTGAACTCGACACCAAAAAAGTTAAACGCATTTTACCCTTTGTGTTCTGATGGAATCTCCTATTTTTACGCCTGTCAAAATCGGGCCTGTGACCCTGAGAAACCGCGTGATCCGTTCCGCGGCTTTTGAAAATATGGCGACCAACAATTCCCCCTCGCAAGCCTTGTTCGACTATCATACGGCCGTTGCGCGGGGCGGTGTCGGAATGACGACCATCGCCTATGCCGCTGTCTGCCAGTCCGGTTTGTCCTTCAACGGTCAGTTGTGGATGCGGGAAGAGATTATTCCTGAATTGAAGAAATTGACGGATGCTATCCACGCGGAAGGTGCTAAGGCTTCCATTCAGTTGGGCCACTGCGGCAATATGACCCACCGTTCGACCTGCGGATGCACGCCCGTCGGTCCTTCTTCGGGCTTCAATCCCTATTCACCGACCCTTGTCCGCGGCCTGCGCAAAGACGAAATCAAACAGTTGGTGAAAGACTTCGGCAAAGCCGTGGAGTTGTCGCGTCAGGCCGGTTTCGACTGCGTGGAGATTCACGCGGGCCACGGCTACCTCATCAGCCAGTTCCTGTCTCCCTATACCAACCACCGTCACGACGAATATGGCGGCAGCCTGGACAACCGTATGCGCTTTATGCGTGAGGTGATGACCGAGGTACTGCGTGTGGCAGGGGACGATATGGGCGTGATTGTCAAAGTCAATATGCACGACGGCTTCAAAAGCGGTATGCAAACTCCTGAGTGCATCGAAGTGGCCAAGGAACTCCAACGCCTGGGAGCGCACGCCCTGGTGCTGAGTGCCGGTTTCGTCAGCAAAGCCCCGATGGAGGTGATGCGCGGCGCGATGCCCTTGAAGACCTTGGCCTACTATATGGATATGAAGCATTTCTGGTGGCTCAAGGCGGGTCTTGCTCTGGTCGGGCGGATGATGGTCCCGACGGTTCCCTGGAGCGAAGGCTATTTCCTCGAAGAGGCCAAGAAATTCCGTGAAGCGCTGACGATGCCCTTGATTTATGTGGGCGGCCTGGTGTCCAAGCAGAAAATGGAAGAGGTGCTGGCGGCCGGTTTCGAGGGCCTGCAGATGGCTCGGGCGCTCGTTCACGATACCGATTTTATCAATAAACTCCAACGCGGAGAACTTGAGTGCAGCGGCTGCAAGCATTCCAATTATTGCATAGGCCGTATGTACACCCTCGAAATGAAGTGCCACCATTGTGTGAAGAATCTGCCGAAGAAACTCCAAAAGGAAATCGATGAGGCGGAAGCCACTTTATGAGGACTTTCAAGAAAGAAGTAGATGCTTTGCGGGCACGATGCGGCCGGACGCCGCTGGCGCTGATTACCGGGGCCAGCAGCGGAATGGGGGCGATCTATGCGAAGGAATTGGCCCAAGCCGGTTGTGACCTGCTGCTTGTCAGCAACCAGGAAGAACTCTTGGCGCAAGTCGCTGCGGAACTGGCCGGGACTTACGGCGTGCAGTGCCGGACCCGTTTCCAGGACCTCGCGACAGCCACGGCGGCCGATGAACTTTTTGCCTGGTGCGCTTCGGAAGGCCTTGCGGTCGATATTTTGATAAACAACGCCGGGATGTTTTTCTTCAAAGAACTGGTGCTGCCCGATGACCGTCCCCGCATAGAGGCTATCTTGGCTTTGCACGTAGCCACGGTGACGCGCCTGACGCTTCTGATGGGAAATGAGATGAAGGCGAGGGGAGTCGGCTATGTCCTCAATGTCGCTTCGATGGCGGCGGATATTCCGGCGCCCGGTCTGGCTTTGTATGCGGCTACCAAGGCCTATTTGAAAACTTTTTCCAAGTCGCTCTTTTTCGAATATCGTCCCTACGGCGTGGGCTTGACTGTCGTATGCCCCGCCGCCGTTGCGACGCCGCTCTATCACATCAAACCGAAACTGATGGCCTGGGGCGTACGCCTGGGCCTCATCGCGACGCCTGAGTGGCTGGTCCGCCGCGCCCTGCGTGGGATGTTCCGACGCAAACGGGTGGTCCGTCCCGGTTTTACCAATTATCTTGTTCCCTTCTTGGTCAACGCCCTGCCTGATGCTTGCGTGGCAGCAATTTGGAAGAAACTATGAAAACGATTTTGATTACCGGCGCCAGCGGTGCGATGGGTTCCGCTGCCGTGCGAAAACTCGCCGGAGATGGCCATACTGTATGGATGGCGTGCAGAAACCTTGAAAAAGGGGAGTCGATACGGCAGCAGATTTTGCAAGACGAGCCCGAGGCCGATATTCGGCTTAAGGCCCTGGATTTGTCTTCTTTCGCGTCGGTCAAGACCTTTGCCGCCGAACTCAAAGCAGATGGCGTGCAGCTGGATGCGCTTTTCAATAACGCCGGTACGATGAATCGCCATTACAGCGAGACTGCGGACGGCATAGAGCGGACCTGGCAGGTCAATTTCCTTTCGCCTTGTCTGCTGACACGTCTCCTGCTGCCCATGATGGCTCCGGACGCCCATATTGTCAGTATGGTGTCGCTCAGCGCACACTATGCCCGTCTGGATGCGGCGTTCCCCTTGAGCGACAAGAAGCACTTCACCCAATTGGGCACTTATGCCCAAAGCAAATTGGCCCTGCTCCTTTATACCCTCGAACTGTCCCGCCGTGTTCCGCAGTATGTGAATATGTCCGACCCCTGGATTGTCAATACGCCCATCATTCATCTGGACCGGTGGTTCGACCCGATTGCCGACCTCTTTTTCCGTCCCGTCTGCTACAAGCCGGAAAAAGGTGTTCAGCCCGCTCTTCGTGCTCTTTTTACCGAAGAGCGTGGAAAATATTTTGTGGGAAAATCCATACGTGATTACCTGCCAAAATATGGCAAACGCTATGATTTGCAGGATGTTTGGACGCGTATAGAGGCCTTTTTGGCGATGCAGGCCCCGCTGGAGCAGTTATAATTTTTTTGCAAAAAATTTTTTTATCGCAAAAAAATGTCCTATACTTGCACCCGCAAACAATAACTACGTATTGAAAATGGAAACCCAGAAAAAAAGAGCTGTCGTCAGCTATGAGAAGATGCCCGAGGAAGTAGCGGCTGCTTTTGAAGAGAAATATCCGAGAGGTGTGCAGGATTATCTTCCTGATGTTCAGAAAATTGACAAACCGGACGGGACCAGCATCTATACTGTGACCATTGAAATCCCATCCGCCATCTATCTGGTCAAGGTGCAAATCAAGGTTGATGACCTGAATGATGTCGACAAATGGCTCGATGAAGATGATGGGGACGATGATGGCGATTCCGACAGCACGCTGCCTGATGACAACATTTCTCAGTATTCCGGAGCCGAAGACGACTCGGCGGACGAGTAAAAACTTCAAGGACGGTGCGCCGTCCTTTTTTGTATGAATTGGAAGGAGTATTTTGACAAGTGGGATGACCATCGCAAGACCCTGGTACTTTCCGTGCTGGTCGGCGTCCTGTGCGGTCTGGCGGCCGTGCTCCTTCATCTGTGCATCCGGGGCATCCAGCAGGCTTTGACCGGCTGGTTCGGAGAGAGCGTCTGGTGGAACCTGCTTTATCTCATTTATCCTGGTGCCGGTATGCTGCTCGCGCTGTTGTTTGTCCGCTATGTCGTCAAAGATGATATCGGACACGGCGTGACCAAAGTGTTGCTGGCAGTCTCCAAAAGCGAATCCCGCATCAAGCCCCACAACACCTGGTCTTCGCTGGTCGCCAGTTGCGTGACCATCGGTTTTGGCGGCAGTGTGGGTGCCGAGGCTCCGATGGTGTATACGGGAGCGGCCATCGGCTCCAACGTCGCGCAACGGGCCGGACTTCCTTACCGCAATGTGACCATTTTGTTGGGCTGCGGGGCCGCCGGGGCAGTAGCGGGCATTTTCAAGGCACCGCTGGCGGGGGTGTTGTTTACCTTGGAGATTTTGCTCTTCAATATCTCGATGTCCTCCATCCTGCCCTTGTTGCTCTCTACGGTGTCCGCCACGGTGGTGTCGTACGCCTTTCTGGGAATGGAGCCGCTGTTCGAGGCATTCATCGCTCCTTTCTCGATGCGCAACCTGCCTTTCTATGTGATTCTGGGATTGGTCTGTGCGGCGACTTCGCTCTATTTCACGCGGATGACGCTCTACCTCGAAGATAAAATCAAGGCAAAAGGTTCCCCCTACGCCCGTTGGGCCTTGTCCGCCCTGGCGCTGGGTCTTTTGCTCTTCCTCTTTCCGCCCCTCTACGGGGAAGGCTACGGGGATGTGCGTGAGATGCTTTCGGGCAACGACCTGATGCCGGCCATCCAGACACCCTTGGCTTTTATGCTGCAGAATCCCTGGGGCTTGGTCTTCTTTTTCCTGCTGGTGCTGCTCTTGAAAATCTTTTCGATGACCCTGACCAATGCGGGAGGGGGCGTCGGCGGTACTTTTGGTCCTACCTTGTTCGTGGGGGCGCTGACGGGCTTTCTGGTAGCCCGCATCATCAATCTGAGCGGCATCGCCGGCGTGCCTCAGGCCAATTTCGTGTTGGTCGGTATGGCCGGACTGATGGCCGGAGTGATGCAGGCGCCGATGACCGCCATCTTCCTCATTGCGGAGGTTACGGGCGGCTACGGGCTCTTCATTCCCTTGATTCTGACCGCTTCCATCTCCTTTGGCTGCGTACGGATTTTTGAAAAATATTCCATCTATACCAAGCGTATCGCTCAAAGTGGAGATTTGCTGACCCACGACAGCGACCAGGCGGTGCTGACCTTGCTGAAAACCTCCGATCTGGTGCGGGACAAATACCCGCGCGTGCATTTGGACTGGAACCTGCGCGAAGTCGTGAAAGTGGTCAGCCAAAGCACGGCGGCTGTATTTCCCGTGGTGGACGAAGACGGGCATTTCCAGGGCATATTGGAAATGGATACCATCCGCCCCTATATCCTCAAAGTGAAGCAGTACGACAAGTTGCACGTATACAACCTGATGAGCGATCCGCCCGAGCGGGTGTATGTGGATGAGAAAATGGATGCCGTGATGGCCAAGTTCGACCGGACGGATGCCTGGCGTCTGCCGGTGCTGACGGGGGATGACATTTACCTGGGCTTTATCTCCAAATCCCGCATTTTGATGGCCTACCGGGAGGAACTCAAAGAAATCACTTCGCAGGATATTTGATAGTTTGCGGAAAAATTTGTAAGTTTGTAAAATTAACACTCAATACTATGGGAAAGATTTTAGAT
>CADAFY010000033.1 GCA_902787255.1 uncultured Bacteroidia bacterium | reverse complement strand
ATTTTGGGGCCTGTTGATAAGCGGCGTATTCGTATATAGCACAGCGATATTCATCCCCTGACGCAAGGTCAGGTAATCGGCCGTTTTGTCTAAGTGCTGTTCGTTGTCGAAACTATCGTACAACTGATAAAGTCCCTGGGCTGAGGCGCTTGCCACCAAGCAGCCAAGAAGGGAAAGGGTAAGCAATATCTTTTTCATAGTCTCAATCATTCAAAATCAGTATAAGCGGCGTGATATTCGATATCTTGCAACAGATTAGCAGGGCGGCAGCCGGAGAAGTTCAATTCCTCCGTATGGCCGTTACGATTGACCGTCAACTTGCCGCTGTAGGTTCCTTTCTTGCCCGAAGACATCGGTTTGTGATAGGTAAAATCAGAGTCGGTAATGACATCGCCCTTCTTGATACCGGATTTCTTGACCAGGTCGGAAGCCTTGTCCAGACCGATTACTTCAGCGTTTCCGTTGAGAATGATGCCGAAATTGACAGCCGTCAACTCATTATAGAAATGCCAACCCGCCGATTTGGACTTCATCTTCTTGCGCATATCGTTGACCGGATGATCCACCCAAGTGATGGCGGTTTCATAGAGTTTGTCGACATCGGCGGCCGTGTCTTCCGTGTAGTTATATTTCATCTGCCAGATGATGGGAGCGTATTTTTCTTCCAGACGGGAGGCCTCCAGGATGGTGACCTCCAGATAGGCCTTGGTGACAGTCGTCTTCTGGGTATAGCCCCCGGAAGTAACGGTCTGGTAATTGTTGGAGGTAACCGAGCCCAGGTAACTCCCCTTCCAGCCATAGACGGCCTTGGAGGTGGAACCCGTCATCACCTGCTGCTCCGTCTTGGGGACATAGGTGTAATCGATACTCTGGTTAGCATCCTTGGACAAGGTGAAAACAATATCGGGATTGATTTCGTCGCGTTTCATTCCGGCATTGCGGAAATTCCTGTCTATCTTTTCCAACAATTCCTTGTCAGCCAGCACATCATTGGTGGAAATATACCAGTCGAAGGTCTTGAACTTTGACCAATCCTTGCTATTGTCCTGACGGATCTTGAAACGCTCGGAGGGCGTGCTGTTGCTAATGGGTTCCCACTTACAGGTCAAGGGGTGAAAACCCTGCGCCTGCATCCACACGGGATAACTGCCGTCAAATACGACCTCATAAGTCCCTTCCCGGTAGGGATGGCCCAGCACCAGGACATGCTGGCGGGGATAACTCATCGCATCGTAGAAATCGTCGGCGCGCCAGTTTTTGGCGTCCCGGCCGTCCACGCTGACCACATAAGAACCATTATAAATATTACCGCTGGTAGGCTCGAAAAAGCGGTTTTTGTCTGCCCGGGTGGGCGCGTCTATCAGCGAGAGGATATAATCCACCGTTTTCTGGCTTTCCTTCGAATAGCAGATGCAGCCCGACCAAGTGACGGTCAGGTATTCGGGATTCCAGTTCGAAAGCCGCCGGACCTCCATCAGGTTGTTGCGGGGCGCAGCAAACGCGGCACCAGACCCGGCGAGCAAGGCCATCATTACCAAAAGAATACTGAACTTTTTCATAGGTGATAAATAATAAGTTAGCAATCTCGGACAAAGATACGGGGAACTTTTGAGAAAAGCAAATAAAAAAGAGGCCCCGGCCGGGACCTCTTCGTAAGGAATGTCGTTAAAAGATTAACGATGGCTTGTCGGAAGATTAACGGGAAGCCTCGAATTTGGCCATTTCCTCGTTGTAAACCTTCTCGAACTGGGCGCGATTGAAGTCGACATCGAGAATCTTCTTCTGTGCCAGTTGGTTGGCAAGTTCCTCTTTCATCGCATCTTTGGACATCTCGACGCAGACGAAATACAGATACTGGTTGCCATCCTTCAGCACTTTCTCGGCCACGACGCCGGAGCCGGCAAGTTTCTGGCTCACCACGGTGCGGGAGAGTTCGTTAAACTGGCTCATCGCCTCGTTGGCATCCCCGTTGATGGTGTTGCGAGCATAATTTTCAATCACGGCACGGATGGTACCCTGAACGGTGGAAGCCAGTTCCGTACGGGCATTCTGCACGGCAATCTTCTTGGCGATGGACAAATCGGTACTCTTGCCGTTCTGGACGGCACGCCAGCAGGAAGCATCGCTCTTGTACTGGGCCTCGGAAAGAGGCACATTGACCTCCTGGAATTCATACTGGGACTGAGCGGCCTTCTTGGAAGCGCCGCAGGCGGCGACGGTCAGGACGACAGCCGCGAGAAAAAGAATCTTTTTCATTGTTTTGATAAATTAAAGTGAATAATATGTTTGAGTTTATTATACTTGAAGTTGTATGTCATCGAGATATTGTTCTCGTCGGTGGGCAGGCAATACTGGGTGGAATAGACCAGGCTGTACAACCCGTCGCCTCCGTCTTTGAAGTCAATGTGCTCGAGCGTCTCGCAGCGGGTGATGGGCACCAGCGAGGTGGTCATATTCCGGCCGTCCAGTGTCAGACGGTAGACGAACCGTCCCGGCTCGTTGCTCACCGGCGTGACGGCAACACGGCCCGCCGCCTCGCGGAACTGCCGTTTCAGGCCTTCCGCTTCCGACTTGCGGGTTTCATCGAAGAAGTAAGTGTTCAATGTCTCAATTTCCGCGATATAGGCCGAAATCTTGTCGATATTGGTGAAGGTCGTCAGCGTCTTCTTCAACGAGTCCAACTGGTCGCTTTTCTCCTTGTCGTAGGCCAGAAACTGATTGACGAGTTCTTCCTGGTCGAAGCGGGAGAAAGGATATTTCATAAAGCAGCGCCAGCCGCCATCAACCTGTTCCATCCAAACATCCGCATTGGCGGTGGTCAGGCCTGTCAGGAAAGGCAGACGGGCCGCCACGGTTTTGATTTCATCCTGGTAGGCCTGTCGCGTGCTCGTCGCATCCCCTTCGGAAATGGATTGGGAAGAGAAGGTGGAGGTAGAAGAAATGTTGACCGCGATGGAATTGAGGATTTCCGACTGGACGTTGCGGAAACAACGCTCCTTGGCATCCTGCTCATCGCCGCCGATGGCGGACGAAATGACATAGCCGGGAACGCTGCTGTGCGTCCATTCGGGAGCCGGCTCTTTGACCGGTTTCTTTTTCCCGTGCGCCATCACAGGGAGGCACAGGAGCATCACGCACAGGAAAGAAAGGAGATTCAATCGGGTTTTCATTTGTTCTCGTCTAACCATTTTTCCCATTCAACCAAGCGGGTGACTTGCACTTCGCCGCTCATTTCAGCAGCCTGTGCCGCAGCCATCCCCTCCTGGGCAGACAAGGGCTTGCTCCCGTCCGCAGCCGCTTTGGCGGCACAAATCTGCTCCGCCGCAGCCAGCACGTCGTCATAACGGTCTACGCTTTGCGGAATGGCGGCCAAAGAAGCCAACGCCTCGTCATACTTCCCTTGGCCGGCCATAAAACCGGCGTTTTTCAAGATGTTTCCCAAATTTCGGTTGAACGCATCGACAATGGCCTTGGAGGCATTTTGGATAAAGGAGGTCATCTTGGCAGTTTTGGGCTGGATGCGACGCAGCGCGGCCATCGTGGCGCGCTCAGGAGTCTTGTCCACGCCCGTGACGGACACCGTGGTCTCGCCGACCACCGCTTTGGTTTCCATATCGTAGGCCACGAACTGGACGGAAAGTTTCTTGACATACTGGACAGGGGTCGTAGCCGTGGCCTGGCTGTCTTCTTCCGCCACTTTGGCCGTCAAGACGTAACGCCCCGAATAGGACGCGACGCCATTGCGCATGGCCACCTGCATCAATTTCTGCTCCATCAAATCGACGGCCGCCTGGGGCAGAAAGGCGTAGGTCTTGACGAACATCGGCGTAAATCCCACTTTTCCGGGACTGACATTGTCCGACTGCGCGGCGGCAGATAAGCCCGCGCACAGGCAGAGGGCAAGCGCCCAGATACTTTTACACAGCGTTTTCATCTTATTTTTCTCCTATTACCAACCAGACTTCGCCCAAACCTTTGGGAACGGATTTGACCACCAGGTTATAAGGCTCTTTTTTCAAGAAGCGAACCAAGTCATTGGCAAAACCGGCGGCATCGATGGCCCTCGGCTTGCCGTTCAGACCTTCCTTGAACAGCGGAATGCGCACCTGGGTAAACTTCATCATATTCTCGGTCTTTTCCGGGGAGCCATACCGGCCTTGCACCGCATTCTCCGAGAACCACAAGTCTATGATTTCCGACAACTCGGCATCCTGGCCGTTGTAATTGAATTCGGTCTCGAAATCAACGGGAGAACTGTCAAAGCGATAGAGAGCGACGGTCACCTCGCGGCCGTTCGCGAACATATCGTCGAAGTGGTTCTGGAGCCCTTTCAGGAAATTATCCTTGAAACTCAAGACTGCTTCCGTCAGCAAGACATTCATCGGGGCGTTGGCGGTGGAACCGGTCCCCACATTGCCCGAGATGATGGTGGACGTATAGGCATCGACGGCCGTCAGGTTGAAGGAAACCTGCTTATTAGGGCCATTACGGCGAACCGTAAAGTCCATATCCAGGATGATATCGGGCTTGGCCGTACGACGCAGGCGGTCGAGGGGACTTTCCGAAATCTGGGCGCCGGAATCCTTGCTGGTCAGCACGGACAACTCGGCGGAACTGGTCTGAATCTTCTTCAGCTCCTGCTCCAGGGACTTAAGGGGGAAGCCGTTCTCCGCCATAAAATCAGCCATCGTCGAAATGACGGCCCGCATATCTTCGTTCTTCATCGCGGCCTGGTAGTCAGGCATCGGGACCTTCTTCCCCATATCGTCATAGGTCGTCACACAACCATTCCGATCGCACCAAGCGTCGCTGGGCTGCACCATAATCACCGGCTTTTTCGCCTGGGAAAAAGCGGTCGCAGATAGCATCAAACCCAAGAAAAGGGTACAAATAATTTTTTTCATAACTTAAAATCCACTGTTAAGGGAACGGATGATTCCGTCATCTTCCAATTTCTTCTTCAGGTTGTCGTACATCACCTGGACGCGCAGGGCGATTTTATAGCCGCCCTTCACTTTCAGTTTGTCCGGACCGGAAGGTTTGCCGCCGTCTGAGGTGACATTGACATAGGCCAGCCAATCCCCTCCGGGGGCGAAAAATTTCTCGAAATAGTCCAGGTTATTCTCCAAAACGCTGTTGTCGCGCACCAGCGCGGGCGTCGCATTGGCACCCTCCGCCGTATTGGCGGGCAAGCCACGGAAGATGCAGGCGTGGACGGCGTTTTTCTTGGCCTGCATAATGGCGTCATCCACCTTCTTGGCGTAGGCCCAGACCTTGACATACTTGGTTCCGGGCGTACCGACCTTGAGGGTGGTGATTTCATAATTTTCCCAACTCTTGAACGACTCTTTCCGGTCGTTCTTCTTGCCGTAGAGCACGGCGCCGGCCATCAAAAGGGCCAGACTCAACAGAAGTAACTTTTTCATATTTTTAGAAACAATATCTTATACCGCCACCGAAGTTCAACCCGCTTTTGTGCTGACGGGGTCCCAACGGATTGTTGACATTATTGTAAACTTCTCCCTTCAAGAAGAGAAAACTGTAATCCACGATGCCGAAAATCTGGAAAGGATAAGGCAGAATGTTAAATCGAAGGCCCGCATCCCCGAACCAGCCCGTAGATTTCGCGAACATACTCTTTTTCATCTCCTCGTTGTCCTTGTATTTTTTATCCAATTGGGAAGAGGACACATTGTCCATACCGATCGCCAAATAGGGCATCAGTTCCACATAACGGCTGAGGTGCAGACCGAAGCCGTAACCGAAGGAGACATTGACAAAGAAGAAATCGGTAATGGGCTTTCCTTCATATTCATACTGGGACACATAGCCGGGGCCCTTGAATTTGCCCAGCGCGCCGAAATCCGTAGCGAAATTCAGGAACAGGTACTGGCACATACCCGCCGTGTTGATGGAGAGCAGATAGTCCAGGCCGACATTGAAATCGGTCATGTTGCTGAGGCTATATTTATAATAAGGATAGATGCTCAGGCGCGCATCCCGACTCTGCTGGAGCACCTGGCCGTCTTCCACGGTTCCGTAGCCGCCCACCTGATAGAACTCGGTAGGATCGGACTTCTGGGCGGCCGTCTTGCGGGCGTTGTTGCCAATCTTCGTCGCACGGACATAGCCCGTCTTCTTGGAACTCACATTGCCGCGCTCATCCGCTACATAACCCCAGACCTGATAACGGTCGCCGTTGCGGACGCCTTCTTTCGTGCCAATTTTGGAACGCAGGGGGTGCACGTCGCAGATGGTCGCCTTGACCTGCCACTCATCGATACTCTTCTCCAGGGTCTCCATCAGATTGGAATAGGAGGAAGACATCGCGGAAGCGACCTTGCTCTGCGCATTGACCGTGGTGCTGTGGACAGCGCCGGTAACCCGTTTCAAAGAAAAGTTATAATTGTCCCACGCGGCTTTCTTGGCAGCCTTTACTTCTTCGCTGTCATCGCTGTAAATCCAGCATTTCTCATAGAAATCCGCCAGGATGTCATCAGAAATATCAACTTTGAAGACATAGGCCATTGATTCGACCTTCCAATATTCGTCTTGTTTGCCGTTCTCCGTCCGTTTGGCCGGAACATATTCCACGGCATAGTCGAAGACAGTCACATAGCTCTGCCGCAAAAGTTTGCCGCCCGAAGCCTGGATGGCGTACATACCCACCTGGGTGCTGGTGGCATCGGCCACATCCTGCGCCTTCGCGTTGTACACGCCCCTAGACTGGAGCAGTTCGTCATCCATCATCCCACTTTTCTTCCGGTTGAAAACAAAGGCTACAATCCGCTTGCCCACCTGCTTTTCAGCCAACAGCGCCGCCACTTCCTCGTCCGTGGCATTCTTGGTACGGCTCACCTGGGTGCGGAGGGTCTTGACGGCGATGGTATTGGCGTCGAATTTTTCACCTACGCCCTGACTCAGCGCCATGTTCTCAATGGCGTCGTCGTACTGGTCCCCTTTCAAGAGATAAATCAGCGACAGGGAATTGCGGTTGTAATTCGCATCGATGAGTTTGGAGACCTGCGCCGCCGTCTGCGCCGAAGCCCCTATCGCCCCCAGCAGGAACACTATCAAGCAAAGAAATCGTTTTTTCATATCGTGTTTATTGGGTTTATTGACAGTATAATTGCAAAGGTAAATAAAAATCAGCAAATAATAAAGCCGGACGCCGTCAAATTGCATCCGGCTCGACGATGTGGGACAAGACGGCGAGGAGGGTCAGCTTCCCGACGGAACGGGTGCCGAGTTTCTCGCAGATGTGGTTGCGGTGAAAGATGGCGGTCGCAACGGAAATGCCCAGCGCATCGGCGATTTCCTTGTTATACAATCCCTTGACAATCAGGGCGAGCACTTGTTTTTCCCGGAGAGAGAGTTGCGCCGTCCGCTGGTACGCGGAATCTTCGGACGGGCCCGGGGTACCGCTCCGGTGCAGATGCAGAATCTTGGCAATGAGTTCCTTTTCCGGCAGAAAGACATCCATCACCTTGAAACCGGCCTCGACAAAAGACTCGCCTGCGCCCCGACAAAGGACGATGGTCTCCGCCTTGAGCGTCTCAAACTCTCCGATATGCGCCATCACGATATCCTGTGACACGAAATAATGGATGAAATGCCGGTCGCAGTCCGCGATGAAATCCTCCATCGACGGGAAAGAAAGAAGTTCCACCGTCGGAAAGATATCCCGCAGGATATCCCCCAGCGCAATCCGGCTCAGGGTCGCCGGGTCTATGATGGCGATACAAGGATTCATCGGTGACAAAGTTAGCAAAAAAGTCGGAACCTTTTTCGAAAAGAACACACTATCATTTATGGGGGTTGTTTCGGCTTGTCTTTTCCGCTATCTTTGCGGTCCAAATGATAACCGCAGCCATTCTTCCTCTGTTGATTGCCCTTTCCGACACCCTCGGTGCCGCCACGGTATCGTATTCCAAGCACATCGAGTCGGTGGAAGAAACGCTGTCCTCCGTATCGGATTTCAAACGGGAATGGCTGGAAACGGGCGGCACCCTCGCCCCCAAGGGACTTTCGGCCGCCGTCCCCAACCTGTGGATGCCGGATTACGGCTCCGCAATGACCTCGTCCCTCTATATGCGGGGGTTCGGCTCCCGCATCGACAACCCTTCCCTGGCGCTGTATGTAGACGGCGTACCCGTGGTGGACAAAAGCGGCTACGATTTTGACTTTTTCGACATCCGGCGCATCCAGGTGCTGCGCGGTCCGCAAGGCACGCTCTACGGACGGAACGCGATGATGGGTGTCATCTCCGTTTCCACCCTTTCGCCGTCGACATATCAGGGATTCAGGGCGAAAGTGGAATATGGCAGCCGCAACCACATCCGGGCGACGGCCGCCCTCTACAAGGGAAACTGGAGCGGGATGGTGGGCTACCGGCATTCGGATGGATTTTTTACCAACGCTTACGATGGACGCGACTGCGACCGCTACGACGGCATACAGGGAAGGCTGCGCTTTTCCAAAAATTTCGGGCAGGGAACGCAATTCGACAACATCCTGTCGCTGTCCGCCCTCTCGCAAGGTGCCTTTCCCTACCGAAGATGGGTGGACGGGACGCTCCGGCCGGTCAACTACAACGACCCGGGAGCATACCGGCGGATCTGCGTGAACGAAGCCGCCGTCATCAAGCACAAAGGAAACGTGCTGGACATCCATTCTTCGACGAGTCTCCATTGGCTCACGGACCGGATGGATATGGACCAGGACTACACGCCGGAGAGCATCTTCACGCTGGAACAGCGGCAGAACCAGTACGCCCTCACCCAGGACATCAGTTTCCGCCCCGTCCTCCATCCGGATTGGTGGAACAGCCAGACCGGGGTCTTCCTTCTGCTCAAATACAACGCGCTGTCCGCTCCCGTCACCTTCAAGGAAGCGGGCATCAAAAGCCTGATTCTGGACAATGCCAACGCCGGCATTCCGGATATGCTGGGCATCCTGGACATCACGGAAAAGACCTTTCCGATTTTTAACGATTTCGGCATTTTCACCGCCAACGCCGCCCTTTACCACGAATCCTACTGGACCGTCGGCAACTGGCGGTTCGTCACCGGAATCCGCCTGGACTGGGAGTACGACCGGATGGACTACCGCTCCGAAAGCACGATTCATTATCTCCTGCCGCCGACCCTGCCCGACCCCAGGCCGCTCAATACGCTTTATATCGGAAGTGAAAACATTCCCTCCTTCCAGGTCCTGCCGAAAATCGGCGTCAGTTGGCGCTTGGGCGAATGGACCCTGCGGGGCACCCTGTCCCGGGGGTACAAAGCCGGCGGATTCAACACGCAAATCTTCTCCGACATCCTTCAGAAGGAGATGATGACGAATATGATTAAAGATATGGGCTTCATTCCGACCGGCAAAGACGTCTCTGCGGCCAATACGAAATACAAGCCCGAATTTTGCCTGAACGCGGAACTGGGATTTCAGTACAGCCACAACTGGGCTTCGGACCTGCGCATCGCCGTCGATGCCTGCGCCTTCTATATCGACTGCACCCAGCAGCAACTCACGGTTTTTCCACCGGGAAAAAACACGGGCCGGATGATGACCAACGCCGGCAAGTCCCGAAGTTTCGGAGCCGAAATCAGCCTGTCGGCCCGCATCCGGCAGTTTTACACCGACATCGATTACGGCTACACGAACGCCCGCTTTGTCACCTTCAACGACGGAAACCGGGACTATGCCGGAAAGCGGATTCCCTATGCGCCGGAACACACCCTGAACGGCCGCCTGGGGGTGGAACTGCCGCTGGGCTCCGGAACCGCCCGCTCGCTGCTGCTCCAACTGGAAGGGAAAGCGGCCGGACGCATCTGGTGGAACGAAGACAACTCCCTTTCGCAGCCTTTCTACGCCGAACTGGGTGCATACATAGGCCTCGTACTGGACGGGTACACCCTGTATGTACGGGGCGACAATCTCACCAACACGCAATACGGACTATTTTATTTCAAATCGATGGGAAACGAGTTTTTCCAAACCTCCCTTCCCCTCAGGGTACGACTGGGAATATCTATTAATCTATAAATGTTATGAAACAGAAATTTTTGATTTTCGCGGCTCTGGCCGCACTCGTCGCAGGATTGAACGCCTGCAACAAACAGGAGACCCCGGCTTCGGACGACAGCCGGAAGCAAGGTTTTGAAATTGAAAATGTCGTGGTGGACATCACCTTGTCGCAAGACAACACAAAGGCAAGCATCACGCTCAAAGACATCCGCTTCTCCGAGCAGATGCCGTTACTGATCACCTTGCGCATCCCCGACGTTCCTGTCACCCGGCAAGGGGAAAGCATCCGTTTCAACTGGAACGATACGGAAAACGCCATTACTCCGATTGCGATTGTGCGTGGACAAGAAACCGCTTATGAGGCCTACAAAGTAACTACCGTCAACGGCGCAGTCGAACCGGATCCGAAGGATGGTACGAAAAAGGTCTGCAACCTGTCCTCCATTGCCTTTGTCGGGACCAACCCGGAGAAACCG
>CADAFY010000032.1 GCA_902787255.1 uncultured Bacteroidia bacterium | reverse complement strand
TCCGAGTACCCGGAGCTGAACACCCGCGAAAAGCTGGATACCAAACTGATGGATCCCCTCCTGTACACCCTGCTCATCGCCACGATCGTGGGCGCCCGCCTCGGGCACTGCATCTTCTACCAGCCGGACTACTACTTCGGCTCCTGGGCCGGGTTCTGGGAGATCTTCATGCCCTGGAAGGGCGGGCTCGCCAGCCACGGCGGCGCCATCGCCCTGCTGCTGGCTATGTGGTGGTATGCCAAGCATTATGGCAAGAAATACGATTTCGATTACTTGTGGGTGATGGACAAGGTCGTGATGACCGTCTGTTTCGCCGGGGCGATGATTCGGCTCGGCAACCTGTTCAACAGTGAAATCTACGGTGATGTAACCACCCTTCCCTGGGGCGTCATCTTTGAACGCAACGGGGAGACCCTGCCCAAGCATCCTACCCAGATTTACGAAGCCCTGTGCTATCTGGCGCTGGGCTTCGCCCTGGTGGGTACTTACAAGTACCGACTGGATAAACTCTATCGGGGAGAAATTTTTGGCATTTTCCTCATCTGTCTCTTCGGGGCCCGTTTTCTCATCGAGTTCATCAAAGAACCGCAGGTGGGATTTGAACAAAATATGCTGCTCAATATGGGGCAGTTGTTGAGTATCCCGTTTATCCTGGCGGGAGTCGTTATCTTGATTTTATCCGTCAAAGTGTGGAAAAAACCGGCCCGGGTCGTCCATCCTGCGCCGAAGAAGGCCGAGAAGACGCATTATGCGCACGGGATTTGAGTAGAGGAATAATTTTTGCATCTTCGCGTGCGCTCAAAATTTTAGTGTAGAATGAAGAATCAAGTATTTTTATTTGTTTCCTTTTTGTTCGCGTGCGTGTACGCGCGCGGAGCGGATGTGCCGGACAGTCTGCAGTTGTATCCTGCGGACGAGAAGGTGACCTTCCTGTCGCTGGAGGATGCCATCAAGGTGGCGCTCAGCGAAAGTGAAAGCGTGCAGATTGCGGACAAAGAGGTGGTGCGGACCGGTCACGCCAAGAAGGGGACCTATGCCGCCCTCTTTCCCCAGATCGATGCGACGGGTTCATACCAGCGCGTGCTCATCAAGAACGACATCCGTGCGATGATGGGTAGCGACAGCCCGATGGCCCAGCAGATGCCCGATACCAAGATCGGCAGTTACAATACCTTTGCGGTCGGCGCCAGCGCCTCGATGCCCCTGGTCAACGCGGCCTTGTGGAAGAGCATCAAGATTTCCGGACAAAGCGTGGAACTGGCCGTCGAAAAAGCCCGGGCCTCCCGCCTGGACCTGGTCGCCCAGGTAAAAAGAGCGTATTACACCACGCTGCTGGCCAAAGAATCTTTCCGCGTCTTCCGCGAATTGTATGAAAACGCGCTGTCCAACTACGGGCAGACAGAAAAGAAATACAACGCCCAGAAGGCTTCGGAACTGGATATGACCACAGCCAAGACCAACCTGGCCGGCGCCATTCCCAATGTCTATTCGGCCGAGAGCGATGTGATGCTCGCCTTGTGGCAACTCAAGGCGGTCATCGGTGCCGATTTGGACGAGCATATCGATATCGTCGGTTCGCTGGACGATTACAGCGACCTGCTCAATACGGAGCCGTCGTACGACTCGCTGTCGCTGGAGGGAAACTCCACGATGAAGCAGTTGTCCATCCAGGCCGAACAGTTGCTGCAGACGGTCAAACTCCGCCAGTTGGCCTATGTGCCGACGCTGGCTGCGACTATCAGCATCACCTATTCGGCCGTGTCCAACGACCCGATGACCAATCTGGGCTGGTTCCCGTACTCCTATGCCGGCTTGAGCCTGAATATCCCGATTTTCTCGGGCGGCAGGCGTTACCACGATGTCAAGCAGGCCCGCAACCAGTATGAGCAGTTGCAGTTGCAGACCCGGAGCACGGAAAAGCAACTCCGCATCAGCGTCCAGCAGCAACTTTCCGCGATGCAGACGGCCGCCAAGAGTTATGGCGCTTCCAAAGACGCCCTCGCATCCGCCGAAAAGGCCTATCAGATTGCGGCCAAGTCCTACGAGGTCGGCCGGGCCACTATGGTCGAACTGGACAATGCCCAGTTGAACCTGACCCAGTGCCAACTTTCCCTCAGCAACAACATCTACAGTTATATTGCGGCCCAGGCGCAACTCGAATCCATCCTGGGAGAAGAAAATTTTGAAGTAAAATAGAAGAAGATATGAAGCGTAGTATCCAACAAATCGCCGCTTTGTCCCTGCTGCCCTTGCTGGCGGCTTGCGGAGGCGGCCAAAATCAGGCGGCGGAAGAGACGGAAAGCCTGCCCGTGGTGGTTGTCAAACAGGTATCCGCCCGCGACGTGGTGCAGAAAGAGACCTACACCTCTACCGTCGAACCCAATGTCAAGAACAATATCGCGCCCCAGACGGCGATGCGTATCAAGAGCATCCGCGTGGAAGTTGGCGACTTTGTTTCCAAGGGCCAGGTGGTCGCCACGATGGACGCTGTGTCCCTCGACCAGGTCAAACTCCAGTACAAGAACGACTCGACCGAGTATGTCCGCCTGAAAGGTCTGTACGAGGTGGGCGGTCTGTCCAAGAGCGACCTGGACGCCATTGAACTGTCTTATAAGGTGCGCAAGAAAAATTATGAGAATATGCTGGAGAACACCGTGCTCCGTTCGCCCATCGCCGGCGTCATCTCCGCCCGCAACTACGATGTGGGGGATATGTACTCGATGGGCCAGCCGATTTACACCGTGCAGGAAATCTCCCCGGTCAAGTTGCTGGTGGCGGTCTCCGAGCGCGACTACACCCGTGTCAAGAAGGGGGGAAAGGTGAGCATCAGCGTGGATGCTTTCCCCGGAGCGGAATTTTCCGGCACCATCACCCGGCTCTATCCTACGATTGACCCGACCACCCACACCTTCCTCGTGGAAGTGCAGGTGCCCAACAAGGACCGCAAACTGCGTCCGGGTATGTTCGCCCGCGTGACCGTGGTCTTCGGGACGAACCACAGCGTCGTCGTACCGGACCTGTCCGTCGTGCGGCAGCAGGGGGCGGGCGACCGCTACATCTATGTGCTGGAACCGGATGGTACGGTCTCCTTCCGTCCCGTGACGCTGGGCGTGCGCCTCGGCAGCGAATATGAGGTGCTCGACGGAGTCAAGGATGGAGAAAAAGTCGTCGTCGAAGGGCAGTTGCGCATCAAGGACGGCGCACAGGTGGAAGTCAAACAAAAATAGCATTCCGACAAGATGAGCATATACAGGACAGCGGTAAACAAGCCTGTGACGACGGCCTTGATTTTCATCGTCTTCGTCATCCTCGGCTGTTATGCCCTGATGAACCTCGCCCTGGACAATTTTCCCAAAATCGAGTCCAACACCATTATGGTGATGTGCTCTTACCAGGGAGCCAGCGCGGAGGATATTGAGAACAACGTGACCAAGACGCTTGAGAATACGCTCAACAGTGTGGCGAACCTCAAGAGCCTGACCTCCACCTCCAAGGAGAACATTTCTCTGCTGGCCTTGGAGTTTGAATACGGCATAGACATCGACGTGGCGACCAACGACGTGCGGGACAAGTTGGATATGGTGTCCAATTACCTGCCTGACGCCGTTTCCACCCCCGTCATTTTCAAGTTCAGCGCGGACGATATGCCGATTATGATTCTGTCCGCCCAGGCCGGTCAGAGCGCCAAGGCCCTGGAAAAAATCCTGGATGACAAGGTCGCCACCCCGCTGGCCCGTGTGGCGGGCGTGGGTACGGTCTCCGTTTCCGGTGCGCCCCAGCGCGAACTGCAGGTCTATTGCGACCCCCAGAAACTCGAAGCCTACGGCCTGACGGTCACGGGCATCAGTTCCATTCTGGCTCAGGAAAACCGCAACACGCCCTCCGGTAACATCGACATCGGCTCTGACACCTATACCCTGCGTGTGGAAAAGGAATTCGCTTCTGCGGAGGAGATGCTGGATGTGGTGCTGGGCCATTTCAACGGCCGCACGGTCTATCTGCGCGACGTAGCGCGGGTCCAGGATGATTTGGAAGAGCGCGGCCAGGAAGCCTATTGCGACGGTACGCGCGGCGCCATCATCATCATCCAGAAACAGTCCGGTTCCAACACCGTCAATACCATCCGCGGGGTCAAAAAAGCGCTCAAGCGCATCGAGCCCACGCTGCCTTCCGATGTGAAGATCAGCATCACGATTGACAACTCCCGCAACATTATCAACACCCTCAATTCCCTGAAAGAGACCATCGCCATCACTTTCCTCGTGGTTATGCTGGTGGTGTTCATATTCCTCGGACGCTGGCGGGCGACCCTGATTATCGTTTCCGCCATTCCGATTTCCCTGCTGGCTTCGCTGCTCTACCTCTTTGCGACCGGTGAGACGCTCAACATCATTTCGATGTCCGCCCTCTCCATCGCCATCGGTATGGTGGTGGACGACGCCATCGTGGTGCTGGAGAATGTGACGACGCACATCGAACGGGGCGAGAAACCCAAGGAAGCGGCCGTCCACGGCACCCAGGAAGTGGGTATCTCCGTCATTGCCTCCACCCTCACGATGCTCGCCGTATTCCTCCCGCTGACGATGATCAACGGTATGGCCGGCGTGCTCTTCCGTCAGTTGGGTTGGATCGTGAGCATCATTATGATTGTTTCCACCACGGGCGCTTTGACCCTGGTACCGATGATGTGCTCGCAGATGCTGCGCCGCAACCTGACGCACGGAGCATTCTATAAAGTGGTCTTCGGCGGCATCAACCGTGGCTTGGATGCGATTTCCAACGGCTACGGTCGCCTGATTCAGTGGTCGGTCAACCACCGGACCGCCGTGGTGCTCATCGCCCTGGCCATCTTCCTCGGTACGACGGCCCTCCTCGGTCCCAACATCAAGACCGAGTACTTCCCCAAATCGGATATGGGGCGTCTGCGGGTGGCGGTCGAACTGCCCATCGGAACGGGACAGAATGTCACCCGAGAGCTGGGCGCCGAACTCTATCAGCGCTTCCGCGAGGCGGTGCCGGAAATCCGTTCTTGCAACTATTCCCTGGGACAGGCTTCTACGGACAACGCCTACCAGGCGATGCAGACCACGGGCACCTACAAGATTTCCTACAACATCGACTTGGGCAGCAAGGAAGACCGCCTGCGCAGCAGCAGCGACATTTCCGACATCATCCGCGGCATCATTTCCGAATATCCTTCCATCAAGAAATTCCAGGTGACGGAAGGCAACGGCGGTATGGGCGGCGCTCCCAAGGTCGAATTGGAAATCTACGGCTATGAATTCGAGACGACCGACCGCATCGCGGCCGAACTCGCCGAAGGCCTGCGCGAGAGCAAAATGTGCTCCGAGGTATTCATCAGCCGTGACGAATATACCCCGGAGTATAAGGTGGATTTCGACCGTACCAAACTCTCCATCAACGGGCTCAACTCCACTTCGGCGGCCGCTTACCTGAGCGCCTGCATCAACGGTTCGGTGATGACTTATTTCCGGGAAGACGGGGATGAATACGAGATTCGCGTGCGTCTGGCTCCCGAATTCCGTACCTCCACCGAAGATATCGAAAATATCACCATCTATAACAACGCCGGCAAGGGTATCCGTATCAAAGACCTCGGGAAGATCGTCGAGACGCGCACGCCGCCCCAGATTATCCGCAAAGACCGCGAGCGTATGGTGATGGTGACCGGTATGGCCGCCAAAAATACGGCCCTCTCCGATGTGGTGGCCAAGAGCCAGGAAGTCATTGACGCGACCGATATCCCTTCCGAGGTGACGGTGGTGGTGGCCGGTGACTATGAAGACCAGCAGGAAGCCTTCGGCGACCTGCTCACCCTGCTCGCCCTCATCGTGATTCTGGTGTATATCGTGATGGCGGCCCAGTTCGAATCCCTGATGAGCCCCTTCGTGATTATGTTCAGCATTCCTTTCGCGCTCACCGGCGTGCTGATTGGCAGTTTTGTCTCCAACACGGCCATCAGCGTGATGGGGATGATCGGTGTCATCATCCTGATGGGTATCGTGGTGAAGAACGGTATCGTGCTCATTGACTACACCATCCTCTGCCGCGAACGGGGAATGGCCATCAAAGACAGTGTGGTGACGGCGGCCCGCAGCCGTCTGCGCCCGATTCTGATGACTACCTTGACCACCGTACTGGGTATGATTCCGATGGCCATTGGAAACGGGGAAGGTGCCGAACTCTGGAACGGTCTGGGCGTGACGGTCGCCTGGGGACTTTCCATCTCCACCCTGATTACCCTGGTATTGATTCCGGTGATTTACACTTCTTTTGCCACCTGGCAGGAGAAAGCGAAACAGCGTAAACTGAAAGCGGCGAAATAGCCCGACGAACGAATATGAAAGCCATTTTTATCACTTATAACCAAGCCTACTACAGCGAGATTGTGGAGGCGATTGAAGAAGCCGGCGTGCGGGGTTATACCCAGTGGCCGGGCATCCGGGGCCGGGGCAGCGTGGACGGCGAGCCGCACGAAGGTTCCCACGCCTGGCCCACGCACAACGATGCCGTCCTGACTTTCGTGCCGGACGACAAAGTGGCGCCGATTCTGGCGATGATGAAGGAAAAAGATGAAGCGGCGCCCGCCCTCGGCCTGCGTTGCTTCGTCTGGAATATCGAGCAGAGTTATTAGGCTCTTACTATTATATATAAGAGTTACCGATGGATGCGCAGCAGCTCAAAGATTTGCTCAAAGGGGATTGGTCTGCCTTTCAGGACTGCCTCAAGCGGCAGTTGGACAGCGATGTCTCCTACTTGTGCCATCTCAATGAGGAGGTGCTGTCGCACGCGGGCAAACAGTTGCGCCCGCTGCTCTCCCTGCTGATGGCCCGGGCCTGTGCGCCCGCTTCGGTTTCAGAATCGTCGGGTCTGTCGGGCTTGGCTCCCGATGCGGCTCTGTCTGAGTTGACCCTGCGCTATGCCGTGGCAGGGGAGTTGCTGCACAACGCCACCCTGCTGCACGACGATGTGGCGGATGCCAGCGATTTGCGCCGGGGCCGTCCCACCGTCCGCTCCCTGTTTGGGGCCGATGTCTCCGTCCTGCTGGGCGACTACTGGCTCTCGCGGGCCGTCGATGCCATTGTCGGTACGGAAGATTTTGATGTCCGCGTCATCCGCGTTTTTACCAAAACGCTTCGCGATTTGGCGGAAGGGGAAATGTTGCAACTGGAAAAGGCGGTCTCCGGAGATACCGATGAGTCAGCCTACCTGCGGGTGATTTACGCCAAGACCGCCTCCCTGTTCGAGGCCTGTGCCGTTTCCGGCGCCTGCTCGGTGGGGGCGGATGACTCCTGCTTGAACGCCGCCGCTGTCTATGCCCGCAACATTGGCCTGGCCTTCCAGATTCGGGATGACATTTTTGATTATTCGCCCGAATGGAATACCGGTAAACCTTCCTGCGAAGATATTGTGGAGAAGAAAATAACCCTGCCTGTGCTCGGCGCGTTCATCGGCGCATCCCATCGGGGGGAAACGGAATTGCGCGCTGCCATCGTGCAAGGTGTTGAAGGCATCCGGGAGCGTGTACTGGCCTATGTGCGGGAATACAAGGGCATTGAATATGCCCAGCGCCGCCTGGAGGAGTATCTCAATGAAGCGCTGGCTGCCCTGGCACCCCTTCCGGACAGCATCTGGAAAGAAGCTTTGCGGGATTTGGCTCTTTTTATAGGAGATAGAAAATTATGAGATTTGCAGACATTGCGGGCTACGACGCCCTGAAAAAGGCGCTGGCAGGAATGGCGGATTCCGGCCGGGTCGCCCACGCGATGCTGCTGTATGAAAATGACGGCTGCGGGGCCCTGGCCTTGGCGCTGGCTTATGCCCAGTATCTGGCTTGTGAACATCCCCACGACGGGGACAGTTGCGGCCATTGCCCTTCTTGCAACCGCATCGCCAAACTGATTCACCCCGACCTGCATTTTGTTTTTCCGACCAACACCGGCAGCAAAAGCGGTAAGACCAAGGCGGAGAACATTGTTTCAGATGTGTATATGGAGGATTTCCGGGCGCTAGCTGTGGAGAATCCCTATTTTCTCGAATCCCAGTTGATGGAAGCCATCGGACTGGAGACCAAGTCTTGGGGCGTGAATGTGGCCGAAGCCAAGGAACTCTTGCGCATTCTCTCTTTGACTTCCATTGAGGGCGGGTGGAAATTCGTCGTGTTTTATCTGCCTGAAATGCTGGGGCTGCAAGCGGCCAACAAATTGCTGAAATTGGTGGAGGAACCGCCGGAAAAGACGCTTTTTCTTTTCATAACCCACCAGCCCCAGAAGGTGTTGCAGACCATTTTCTCCCGTTGCCAGAGCCTGCGTATTCCGCCTCTTCCGGTGGAGGATGTGGCAGCGGCGCTGTCGGCCCGCGGATATGGGGACGGAACTTCATCGTCGGCTTTGGCCTCCCTGCGTCCTGAAGCCGCCGAGCAGGCGCGGATGTGCGGGGGCAGCCTCGGGACGGCCCTTTACGCCCTGCGCAACGGGGATGATATGCAGCAATTCGAGCAGTGGTTCACCCAGTTGATGGACGCCTTGCTCTCCGGCAGTCTGGTGGATGCCTGGGCAGTCGGCGACCAGATTGCCGCGCTTTCCTCCCGTGAAAAACAAAAAGCTTTTTGTATCTTTGTCTCCGATATGCTCCGGAAAATTTTCCTGATGCAGCAGAAAATGGAAGACCTGTCCTATGCGACGGCTTCCCGAGGAGAGATTTGCAAGAGGCTGGCGGGGAAAATCTCCCCGAAATTTGCATCCCGTATGCAGCCGTTTTTGGACAAGACGGTATATTACATAGACAGAAATGTTAGTCAAAAGATACTCTTTACGGACTTGATTGATCGGATGAGTGTCAATATCAACCGGGTATAGTTCCGGATCTTATATATTAATATGGAAAGAGACAACGAAACCAAGCGATATGATTGCGCCCGTGGTTGTATCATCACGGGGGAGAACACCAGCCAGCCGCAGGCGGATTACCGCCACGGATGCTGCAAACTGGAGGTCTATGACTGGCTCAAAGGTGTGAGCCAGCAGGACTGCAAGGACCTTTTTGAAGTGCGTTTCAAAAATACCCGTAAGGGGATTTATCGCAATGCTTCCGGCCAGACGCTCAAGGTCGGCGATTTTGTCATTGTGGAAGCAATGACGGGCCACGACCTCGGCATCGTCACCTTGGAAGGTCCCATCGTGATTCGTCAGATGGCTGCCAAGCGCATTGCTCCCGATTCGCCCGATATCAAGAAAATCTACCGCAAGGCCAAGTCCTTTGATTTGGAAAAATGGATGGAAGCCACCTGGCGCGAGCAGGATACGATGATTCGTGCCCGTCAGATTGCCGCGGAACTCGGTCTGGATATGAAAATCGGGGATGTGGAGTTCCAAGGCGACGGCACCAAGGCCATCTTCTACTATATTGCGGACAGCCGCGTGGATTTCCGTCAACTCATCAAGCGTTTTGCAGAGGAGTTCAAAATCCGGGTGGAAATGAAGCAGATCGGCGCCCGCCAGGAAGCCGGCCTCATCGGGGGCCTGGGCATTTGCGGACGCGAACTCTGCTGCTCCAATTATATCTGTACGTTCCAGTCGATTTCAACCTCGGCCGCCAAGGTGCAGGATTTGTCGCTCAATCCCCAGAAACTCGCCGGACAGTGCGGCAAACTCAAATGCTGCCTCAATTATGAGACGGCGAACTATGCAGATGCCCGCACCCGCATCCCGCGCGTGACCGAGCCCCTCGAGTTTGAGGACGGACAAGCCTTCCTGATGAAGACCGACATCTTGCGCGAGGTACTGTATTTCTCCTATGACAAGAGTTCGCTGGCCGACCTCTATCCGCTTTCTGCCGAAGATGTGCGCGAAATCATCCGGCTCAACCGGGCCGGAGAGAAGCCTGCTTCTCTCAAAGCCGACATCGAGCCGGCGGCGCCCGAGTTTGTGACGGCGGTCGGAGAGGGGAGTATCACCCGTTTCGACCCCACCCGCAAGAAAAAGAAACGCCACAAAAACAAGGGCCAACGCGGCGGCAACAGCGGCGGTAATGGCTCGCAGGGCGGAAACGGCGATGGGCAAAGGTAAATTGCAGAAATTTGCGGAGAACGAGACTTTCGCGTGCCTCATTCAGCCCTCCCTTCAGGAGGTGCTGGATAAGGCGTCAGCAGGTTCCGATGCGGCTTCCGCTTGCCCGAGTTTGATGGACCATCCTCTCAAAGGAAATTGGGGCCGTGACTTCTTTCATAACGACCATCCCATTGTCTTGGAACTGGGCTGCGGCAAAGGTGACTACACCATCGCCCTGGCTCTCCGCCATCCTGAAATCAACTATATCGGCATCGATATCAAAGGCGCCCGTATGTGGAAAGGGGCCAAGACGGCCACCCAAATGGGTCTGACGAATGTCGGCTTCCTGCGCACCCGCATTGAATTCATCGGCTCCCTTTTCGGCCCCGACGAGGTTTCCGAAATCTGGCTTACCTTCTCCGACCCTCAAATCGGGCGTGAAAAGAAACGCCTGACATCCCCGCGCTTCCTGGCCCGCTATGCCGATTTCCTTCGCCCCGACGGCACCATTCACCTCAAAACCGACAGCCGCTACCTCTACGAATATACCTACGCCCTCTGCGGGGTTAACAGCCTGCCCGTAGCCTTTGCCACCCACGACCTCTACGCCCTCGCTCCGACCGAGCCAAGCCCCGCACTGGCCTCCGCCTCTGCTGCCCCCGCTGACGCCCCTGCTGACGCTCCCACTGCTGCACTCGACCCCGCGCTCTTTGAAGTCCAGACCTTTTACGAAAAGCACTTTTTAGCTCAAGGCTACCGCATCTGCTACCTCGCCTTCACCCTCGCCGGCCGCCGCTCCTTCTTTTCCCCCG
>CADAFY010000031.1 GCA_902787255.1 uncultured Bacteroidia bacterium | reverse complement strand
CCACATTATTTCCGCTGACGCGCGCTTCTCCATCCAAGTCCTTCGGGAAAGCCAGCACCACATCACTCAGGCCTTTGTCCACCAAGGGCGAGCCGGCCTTGAGGCGGAAGACGTTGTTCTTGACGCTGACAAACATCGGATCGACAGCTCCTTCCGCATCGGTTTCGTCATAGGAGAGAACAATGACATCCGGATCGGTCTCATCACCGCCTGCGATGGCATTGTTTACCAGTCCGACGCGGGTGCCCTTAACCTGACGGCCGGTGGTAGCATTTCCTTGGTATTTGTTGCCCCAGACAATGCAGTTGTAGACCGGTGAATCCGATCCACCGTTACCTATATACAATCCGGGCGCATTGCCAGTTGAGGCCTCATCGCTGCCTTGGTTGGCCACGATGGTGCAGTTGATGATGGTGCAGTTGCCATTGGTCGTCAGGCCGGTTCCTGCAAGCTTTCCGGTACCCTTGTCCGACTTCGTATTGGCCGCAATCAAGCAGTTGGCAATAACACCGCCGTTGCCGTACCGGATCCCGGCACCGTTGGATGCAGAATTACGGGCAAAGGTGCAGCCTGAAATGGTCCCGGCATCATGGAGCTGGGCACCTCCGCCGCAGTTATTATCTGCTTTGTTAAAAGTGACTTCACAATTCTCTAAAGTGCCGTAGACATAGGCTCCTCCACCGTTGTTATTAGAAGTATTCTGAGAGATTTCACAGTCGCGGCAAATGCCCCCGGCGTTGATGCGGATGCCACCGCCTCCGGAGGTCGCCGTATTGTCATGGATGTAGCATTTCTCGATAACGCCGTTCTTCTTGATATAGACACCGGCACCATTCTCTTCCGCCCCGTTCTTGATCTCGAATCCGGAAACGACAGTCAGGTTCTCAAAGTCTTTGTTCTGGTCCAGGACCCGGCCGGCATTGTTACCATCCAGAACGGTTTTGTTGTCATCGGGATCCGCTTTGGTGAAGGCGGCATCCCAGCCGCCGGAGAGTTGCACGCCGTCCCGCATTTTAAACTGGCCCTTGAAGGTCACGCCTCCCTGCACACGGACGGTGGTGCCGACGGCAGCGCCATCCAGCGCAGCCTGGAGGTCTTCTCCAGCCTTGACGTTGATGATGGTGGCTTCACCCGGATTCTGAGGGCCCGAGGGCGTTTCTCCCGTATCTGTCGTATTGTCCCCTGTCTGCTCTTTGCCGGGGTCCTTGCTACAGGACACGGCCACTGCCGGAGCGGAGAGCGCCAGCAGCATCATTAATCTGTAAATCTTTTTCATAATTCTACTGCGTTAATTTACATTTCCCATCCCGGATTCTGCCCCAGAGCCGGGTTGACGACGATGGCGTCATACGGCACCGGATAGAGGTACATTTTGTCCTCCCACAGCCGGTCATATTGTTCATTGGTGTTGGCCTTATAAATCAGACGGCCATAATTCTTCCCGGAAAGAAGATATTTGGATCCGATCATGACCTGGTAAGTATTGCTCTGCCAGGATGTCTTCTTGACAAAGGTCACATCTTCATCGCCGTCTCCGTTCAAATCGAGCGGAAGATCCAGCGATGGCACATAGATTCCCTGATATTCCATTGTCATCAGTTCACCTCGCTTCCAGCGGCGGATATCATCGAAGCGTTGGTTCTCTGCTATGAGTTCGACACCCCTTTCGCGCCGGATCTCGAGCAAGACAGGGTCGTCTATATCCGGGAAATAAACCGACTTCAAATAGAAATCGGCAGCGGAGGGCATTTCGGCAGAACGGATTCCTGCCCTGAGACGAAGCGCCTTTATTGTCTTGTCCCAGTCATCCGGGGTGAACTCCCCCAATTCAGCCTTTGCCTCCGCATAGTTGAGAAGCACTTCAGCATAACGGATCCAGGGAATAGCTGTCGTCTGCATCGAACGGGAATCCATAGATACGTCCCGCGAGACCCATTTCCGGATTTGGTAACCCGTCGTACATGCCCCGAAGTCCGGGGCATAAACCTTACCGTCACCCCGGACATAACGCCCGCAGCGGATGGTTGCCTCAAGACGAGGATCGCGGCCCGACACTTCATCCTGGAACTCCATCTCATCATATCCCGGCTTATCCGTAAAGCGGCTGCCATCGGCATTGAGATAGGTGTTGATGAACTGGTGGGTCAGGCCCAGGCATTCCCCATAGGAAGGAGAAGTGTAATACCAGTTGGCAGCATGGTAAACCTGCAGGCCTTCGCTGTGAATGATCGCGATGATGGTCTCTTTCTTGTCCGCCTCCTCGGAGACGAACAGGCTGGAATAGTCTTTTGCCAGAGAGAACAAACCGCTCTCCATCACGGCCTCCGCTGCCTCGGCCGCCTCCGAGAGCCATTCATCCGGGGCAGGCACCGCCGTCAGGCCATGATATTTGCGGAAGGTTCCCTCAAAGAGGCAGATACGGGCTTTGAGGGCAAGAGCCACATACCGGTCAATAACGGAGCAGTCGGAATCGGAGAGTCTGCCGCCGTCCCGGGAACGCAGGTTTTCGCATGCATAATCAAGGTCCTCCAGCACTTTCTCCATAATGAATTCCCGGCTGTCCCGCGCCTTATAGAGATCCGGATCGTCGTATTCCAGCGCCCGGTCATACCAGGGAACATCTCCGAATCGCTTTACTTTATCGAAATAGAATACCGCCCGCATCAGACGCGCCAAGGCGCCATAATGAGCCCGGGCCTCTGCCGGAATATCAGGATTATCGTAATGGGTGAGGAAATAATTAACATTGCGCAGGCTTCCCCAACTCCAGTTTCCACTGTCTTGCGCCGTATAACTGCCGAGGAAAAATTTCCCGACGGCGATGGGCGCCATATAGTCGCTGATCCTGTCACCATAGAAAATGGTATATGCGGACGGCAACATAGAATAGAAACCGTTGGTATAGAGCTTAAGGTCCGCCTCCGTCTGGAAGGCATTGCTCTCGAAGAGTTTATCCACCGGATTCTGCTCCAGCGTATTGCATCCGAGCGCCAGCAGGGCGGCAAGAAGATAGACGGTCTTTTTCATCGTATCAGAATCCTAAGGTTATACCCAATGAACAGCTTCGGAGCATCGGATAGGCGTTGCCGTCGCCCTTCCCGGTCGCGACTTCCGTATCGGATCCGGAGATGACTTCGGGGTCGATATTTTTCGTAATGCGGTGGATGGGAGACCAGGTCCAGAGATTCTGTCCGGAGAAGAAAACCTGGCACTTGGACATTTTCACCTTTTCCAGCACCTTCTTGGGCAGGTCATAGCCGAAGGTGAGGTTCTTGAGCCGGACATAGGCTGCATTCTGGAGGTAGCGCGTATTGGGCATCCGGAGCACACCGTTGGTAGATGTAGCCAGATAACCGCGCATTCGCGGGAAATAAGCATCGGGCGTCTCTTCCGTCCAATGATTCTCATAAATATGCGTCGGCAGCATATTGTACGGACGGTTGTACATCCCCCAAAAGGCATTACTCTCCACCGAAGGATACCAATCACGATGTCCTACACCTTGGAAGAAAGCCGTCAGGAAGACGCCGTTCCAGGAAACGGAAAGGTTGACGCCGAAACGCCAGCGGGGCGTCGTGTTTCCGATAACCCTGAGGTCGCCATGATCCTCCACCGTACGTTTGCCGTCATTGATCTTGCCGTCTTTACTGAGATCGGCATACTTCATGTCGCCCGGAAGCCAGGTTTTCTGCCCCTGCGACGTCTTCATATAACTTTGGTCGGCCCAGGAGGCGATTTCTTCCTCGCTTTGGAAAAGGCCCACAACCTCGTAGCCCCAGATTTCCCCGACTTTGGCTCCTTTGTAATAGACATTGTCGATAAGGCCATTTGGATTGTTATAGCGCGTGATCTCCGCTTGGGAATCGGACAAGACAAATTTCACGGAATAGTCCATCGGCCGAGGCCACGCAATCCGGTCCTTCCATTCGAGCGAAAGTTCCAAGCCACGGGTTCTGAGATCTGCATAATTACCTTTTGGTGAACTGGTTCCAAGGACGGCCGGAACGATGACACCCGTCGTATACATATTTTCAGTATTGCGTTGGAAGAAGTCCGCATTCATCGTCAGACGGTTCTCGAGGAAGCCGATGTCGAAACCGATATTATAGGTCCGGGAGCGCTCCCAGGTCAGGTCATCAGGCACCAGTGAGGGCATATACGAATAAAGCGGCAGGGCGCCGTCAATGATCCGGGAGGACTGATGGGTTGCAATGGTCTGGATATATGAATAGGGCGGGATCTGCCCGTTACCGAGTTCACCATAGCTCAGCCGCAGTTTCAGCTCCGAAACCGCTTTCGGTGAGACCTTCCAGAAGCCCTCTTTGGAGACCCGCCATCCGGCCGAAGCCGAAGGAAAGAAGCCCCACATCGAACCCCGCGGGAAGTTGGAGGAAGCGTCATACCGGCCGTTAAGTTCCACCAAATAACGTTCTTTGTAATTGTAATTGAGCCGGCTGAACAGTCCCAGCACCGCCCAGGCATTGCCCCCGCCAGTGAGGAGAAAACTTTCCCCGTTGGCAAGGTTGAAATCCGCAATATTTGGTTTAAGGATGCCATTCCGCTCCATATAATTCGCCACAACCTTCTGGTACTCATAATTGATCCCGGCCATGGCTTTGAAATAATGGCTGTCCCGGAAAGTTCTCTCGTATTCCGCATAGACGTTAGTACCGATGTAATTGGTCTCGTTGAGCTGCTCGCTGAGTTTGTTGGTACCTTCGGATGTCACAACGCCCTGATAGTCACTGTAGCTGACCGGATAAAGAATCCGTTTGTCGCGCGAGAAACGATAACTATAGGTAAAATCCCCGTTGACCCGGAGAGAATTATTCAGGAAAGAAGCCGTCAGATTCACCGTATTCCGCAGGTTGAACTGCGACGAAAGACTCTTGTTGTAGCCGGTCTTGAAGTCCCCCACGGTATAGGCCGCATGCCGGGTCATCGTTCCGTCTGGATTATACATCACAGCCATCGGGAACCCTTGGTCGGCAATGTTGCGCCAGATGCCTTTCTCATAAATGGAAGTCAGCGGATACTTATAGCTCCGCCGAGAAAAATCCACGTTGTCACTCACTTTAAGCCAGGGGAATATCTGGATGTAGCCTTTGCCGCGGAGATTGAACTGATTGAAATCATCGGAATTATACTTGAAAATGCCCCCTTGCCCATAATACCTTCCGGACAAATAATAGCCCACATTGCGGGCGCTGCCGGATAGGGTCAGCGTATGCTCCGTACCCGAGGACACTTTCTTATATAGTTCATCATACCAGTTGGTGCTGCCGTAGTAGAGATATTTCCCGTCTTCTGTCAAAGCGACTTTCGGAAGTGAAGGATCATCGTGCCGGCGCTTCAGTTCGGAGAGATAAGTCTCCAGATTGGGCGTGAAGGGAAAGGCATTGTTGACACCGGTCGGATTGGTAACGTAATCGTTATAGGCATAGTATGCTTCCACAAAACTCTTCGCCCATGTATATCCGTCCCAGATATAATCGTTATGCTGGGTTTGGGTATAGAATGACACATTGCCCGAATAGGTGACGGATGTCTTTCCTGCAGAAGGGTTCTTGGTGGTGATCAGAACGACACCAAACGGTCCCCGGGCCCCATAGATGGCCGCAGATGCCGCATCCTTCAGCACGGTCACCGACTCGATATCGCCGGGGTTCAGCAGGTCCGGGTCGCCGGGAGCCCCGTCGATCATAATCAGGGTGCTGCCGCCGCCTGCGCCGATGGATGTCGTTCCGCGCACATTATATTCGGAACTCCGGATCGGTTTGCCGTCCGTCATATCGATATTGAGGCTCGGTATCATGCCCTGAAGTCCCCGGGACAGGGATGGCATCGGCAGGTTCTCCATCGCTTCTCCGCCAAGGCTCTCTACACTGCCGGTCAGGTTGACCTTTTTCTGTACGCCATATCCCACTACGACGACTTCTTCCAGCTGGGTGATATCGTCCTCCAGGACAAAGTCCAGCCGGGCTGCAGCCTTTTGGGACACGGTGCGGTATCCGATCAGGAGGGCGTCAATCAGGTCACCTTCGGCGGCCTCCAAACTAAAATTTCCGTCCAGATCGGTTGATGTGCCCTCCGAAGTGCCATGGATCATGATCGTCGCCCCAATAAGCGGTTCTCCACGGGTATCCATTACATGCCCTGACACCTTTGTGCGAGGTTTAACAAGGACTTTGGCCGGTCGGGACTCGGAATGTTGATCCGTATCTTTGCGCGTCAGGATCAAATTGCGGCCTTCCGCACGCGCATCCACGTCCAATTGTCTGAGGACCTGCCTGATCGGCACAGCAGAAGCATGGACGGATACTTTCCGGGACGCACCAATATCCGTGCGCTTGTAAAGGAACATCACCCCTGTCTGTCGCATCATTGCATCGATAACGTCCTCCAGGGCGGTATTATCCATATCGAGGGTCACAGGAGCATCGAGCGGAGAATCCTGCGCCAGTAACGGCATCATCGCCAGACAAAATGCCGTCAAAATAGTCATCAACCGTTTCATTTCCCTGCCTTGAGCAAATAGTAACCGTCTTCCGGCATCACGAGTTGGAAGGAATTGTCGTAGTTGAGCAAGTTCAAGATCCGCTCAACCCCTTCCCCCAACGAAACGGCGCCCGAATAACTTCCCTCCCTGCCGAGCCCCGGATCAACCTCGATGGTAACCTTGAAATATTGCTCCAGTCGGGAGGCAATCCTTCCGAGCGGCTCTCCCCGGAAATACCAGACGCCGGAATTCCAGTCCTGCGCGGTTTCTCCGCGGGATATCTTTTCCACATTCATTCTCCCCGTCGTCTTGTCGTAGATGCATTTCTCACCGGGATGAATCTCAAGACTGTGAACCCGTTTCCCTTCCGGATCCAGCAGGTCCAGAGAAACTTTGCCATCGAGCAGGACAAGGGTAGAAAGGGAATCCGCCTTGAAAGCCTGTACATTGAAGGTAGTTCCGAGGACTTTGACCGATTGATGCGGAGTCCGCACGATGAACGGATGCATAGGATCAGCCACGACCTTGAAAAAAGCCTCTCCGTCCAGCCAGACCGTACGCTCCCGGCTTGCAAATGCAGCTGGGTCATACTGCAACGCGGACGCGGATTTTAAGGTTACAGCCGTTCCATCCGGCAAAGTAACCGACGTCGTCGAGCCGGGAAGCGCTTCCACCGCCGTCATGGTTTCAGCCCCGGACCTGCGCAACAGGAATGTCCCGCCTACGCCTATTCCGGCCGCCACGGCCGCCACGGCTGCATAGCGGAGGATTTCACGGATCCGGATGCCGACGAGGGTCCGTCCACCGGTCACAGCCCGGATAAGACCGGCCGCACGGCGGTCCTTTTCAAAAGAAGACATCCCGTCATCCTGCGATGCCATATCTGCCATTTCCTTGAGGCTGAATAGTTCCTCTTTCGCCGAGGGATCGGCCTCAGTCAGAGCATGGAGTTCCTCCATCCCTTCTGCATCCAGGGTCCCGTCAATGTAATCCAGAAACAAGGACTGCTTTCGTTCTTCTGTCATTTCGTATCTATATTATCTTTATCTGAAAGTTCGTTTCGCAATGTCTGTAGTGCTTTGTATAGCTGCGCCTCAACGGTCCGGCGGGATATGCCGTAATATTCCGCTATTTCCACGCTCTTCATCCGCTTCCGATAGTGCATGATAAAAATCTCGCGGCACCGGTCCGGCAGCTGTTCAATCTGCGCTGAAACCGCCTCCAACAGGGCTTCTTGCTCTCCGACAGTACGTCTTGAGGAGAAATCAATCTCTTCCTGCTTCATCAAGTACAAAGCTTCTCCCTCAAAACGCGACACCGCCGCCTGATGTTTAAGCCAGTCCCGGCAGGCATTGCGGACACTACGGTAGAGATAGGCCCTGCGGGTCAGTCCCTCAGGAATGTCCAAGAAAGCCCTGGAACTCTGCCAAAGCCGGACGAACACATCCTGCACCAGATCTCCAGCCACATCCTCAGCCACAAAACGGCGGGCATACGACAGAAGCCCAGGAAGGTTCTCCCTGTAGGCCGCTTCGAGCCGATAGAGTTGTTGTGAGGATGTTACCATTTTATTCACTGCAGGGCTGCCAAAAGGATTTGCTCCATTATATCGTAGCCATTACTGTCGGGATGGACACCGTCGCTGTGATACCCGTCCTTGAAGGTGCCGTCTGCATTGGCAAGCGGCGTGTAAAAGTCTATATACCCGTAACCTTTTGCGGAGGCTAATTCTCTGTATGCTTTGTTGGTCTCAATGATCAGTTCCTGCGGGGAAACCGCTCCGCTTTGAGATGCATTGCAAGGCAGAATGGAAGAAATATAAACCTTTGCTCCTGCATCCGCTGCTTTCCGGGCCATCTCTGCCATATTGGATATAGCAGATTCGCTGCTTTCCCAGGTTTGCACGCGTGTCAGATCGTTCGTTCCTCCTTCCAGCACGACTACTTTCGGTTTATAATACAGGACACTTCCATCAAAACGCTCCAGCATCTGATCTGTTGTCTGCCCGCTGACCCCGCTGTTGACAATTCCATTATCCGTAAAAAAAGAAGGATGTCCGATACCCTCGGTGTCCCAGCGATCAAAAATACTGTCACCAATCATTACGCACCAAAAACCCTCGGCAGGAACAGGGGTCTGATATTCATAAGCTCCAATATCCGGGGCCGCCCCGTTGCGGCGCGGAGCCCCGCCGACATCCAAAACCATAAACCCGAACAGGGCGGTATTTCCCTTGTCAATAAGCATTGTGGCCTTATCTGTCAAATGATAATCCCCTTCGGAAAAGTCTACAAAAATAGGGTCACTTCCTGCAGGTATCTCCTGTAACCCCTTGTTGCGACCATTACCGTTTGGATCGTAAGATGCGTGTAGACGGAGACCGCCTGCGCGGACAGCATTGTTCATCAACCAGGTATACTGATGGTTGATATACATCTGAACCGCCTCGGATGCATCCTTGCTTTTGGAATAATTACCGTAAAGCAGACAATTTTTGATAGTCCCGTTCTGATTGATGTAGAGGCCCGAAGAATTGCCGCCGTCAGCGGCATCGTAATTCTTGACGATGGTGCAGTTGACAATGGAAGCGATACCATTGGACAGAATGCCCGAAATGCCGCCGCCGGTTGCCGTATTTCCCTCGACCAACAGGTTGGCTACCTGCGTATTTCCATAGAGGCGTACACCGCCGGCATTCTTTGAAGAATTGCGACGAACGATGCAGTTGAACATCGTCCCATTGGTGTTGCTGGCTGTACTTCCGCCGTGCAACTGGATTCCGCCGCCCACATTGTCGGGAGCCTCATTGTCCTCTATCGTGCAGTATTTTACCAGCCCTTTTGAATACACGCCTCCACCTGCATTCTGTGCAAAGTTGTCGTGAATGCGGCACTGCGTGAGGATACTTCCTTCCGCCGCCCAGACTCCACCACCCTGGGAAGACCCGCCCTCAGACCTGTTATGATGGATGTTGCAGTTCTTCAGCACACCGTTTTTCCGGATATAAGCACCGGCGCCGTTCTCCCCATTTAACTGGCCGCCCGTAATGGTCAGATCCTTCCATGTCGTCACCTCGTCAAAATCGGTTTCCTGGATAAGGACGCGGCCCGTGCCGACAGTCAGGATGGTCTTGTCGCCGCTTCCTTTCACGTCAATCCCTTCAATCATTTTGAATGGGCCCGTAAAGGTACCTTCGGTCAGGAAAAGCGTCTTGATTCCTTCCGGAATATCTGCCAGAATAGCAGACAAGTCCTCCCCCTCCTGCACCTTCAGGACAGTCGGATCATCCTGCTCCTCCGGGATGACAGGTTCCTCCGGATAACCCGGATCCGGTTTATCCGACTGCTCGTCGGGAGGGGTTGGAATTTCCTGACAAGACAAAAAGGACAGCGCCACTGCCGCCCAAAACAATAAGTTTTTCCGCATGATTTGTATCTATGTTGTCGATATCGGTCGTGTTATCTATAATATAGACGACCTATCTGCGAAAATACTTATCATCAAAAAGCAGCAAGACGCTCACTATCGCTGCGACTATACCGCCACGGGCGCCTTGATGCCGGGCCAGGGGTCGTAGCCTTCGAGGGTGAAGTCTTCGTACTTGAAATCAAAGACCGACTTGACGTCCGGGTTGAGGCGCATCACAGGGAGGGGCCTGGGCTCGCGGGAGAGCTGGAGAGCCACCTGCTCAAAATGGTTCTGGTAGATGTGCGTGTCGCCCGTGGTGTGGATGAATTCGCCAGGCTCGAGGCCGCAGACCTGGGCAACCATCATCGTCAGGAGGGCGTAGGAGGCGATATTGAAGGGCACGCCGAGGAAGACGTCCGCGCTGCGCTGATAGAGCTGGCACGAGAGCTTCCCGTCCGCCACGTAGAACTGGAACATCGTGTGGCAGGGCGGCAGCGCCATCTTGGAAACTTCGGCCACATTCCACGCCGAGACCAGCAGGCGGCGGCTGTCGGGATTGCGCTTAATCTGATCGATCACCTGCGACAACTGGTCGATGGTACCGCCGTCGGGGGTGGGCCAGGAGCGCCACTGATGGCCGTACACCGGCCCCAGGTCGCCGTTCTCGTCGGCCCATTCATCCCAGATCGAGACGCCGTGATCCTTGAGATACTTGATGTTGGTGTCGCCCGCGATAAACCACAGGAGTTCGTAGATGATCGACTTGAGGTGCACCTTCTTGGTGGTCAGCAGCGGGAAGCCCTTCTGCAGGTCGAAGCGCATCTGATAGCCGAAGACGCTCTGGGTGCCGACGCCGGTGCGGTCGTGCTTCATCACGCCGTTTGCACGGATGTGGCGGAGAAGATCGAGATACTGCTGCATACTATTTCACGCTGAAAGCCCAGATAATGGCCGATTCATACACCTCGCCCGGACGGAGCACGACCGGCGGGAATTCCGGCTGGTTGGGGCTGTCGGGGAAATGCTGGCACTCGATGGCCACGGCATCGTAATCGAAATAACTGCGGCCGCATTTGCCCTTCGGGCTGCCGGCAAGCCAGTTGCCGGTATAGACTACGACCCCGGGCTGGTCGGTAATCACCTCCAGGGCACGCCCGCTGGCGGGATCATAGAGCTCCGCCGCCGTCTGGAGCTGGCCGGGCATCGCGCCGTCGATGACCCAGCAGCTGTCGAAGCCCTTGCCGAACTTGATGGGCGGATAGTCGCTATGGAGGTCGTCCCCGATGCGCTTCCCGTTCTGGAAATCCATCGGCGTACCGGCCACGGGGATGATCTTGCCGGTCGGCGAAAGGAATTCATCCGAATCCACATACTCCGAGCAATTGAGTTTCAGGATATGGTTCTCGATGCTGCCGCTGCCTTCGCCACCGAGGTTGAGATAGGTGTGGTTGGTAAGGTTGACCACAGTCGGCTTGTCGGTCTCGCCCGTAATGGTCAGCTTGAGGGCGTTGTCCTCACCCCACTCGTAGTGCGCGACGACCTTCAGGTTGCCGGGATAACCCATTTCCCCGTCCTCGGAGAAATACATGAATTCCACGGCATCCCCGACCTCGCGGCTTTCCCATACCTTGTTGGAGAAGCCCTCGGGACCTCCGTGGA
>CADAFY010000030.1 GCA_902787255.1 uncultured Bacteroidia bacterium | reverse complement strand
AAATTATATACATCCTTACCATATTCTGTCACGCACTTGATGTCGCGGAATTTCAGATAATAAGCATCGTTAATCCAATACGCATAGCAATCGATGTTCTTGATGCCGTAGGAGGCATAGGTCTTCAGATCGTAGGCGACCACTGCCCTGTCCCAGGCAATCTTGACCAGGTTGTTCTTATCCCAGCCGCTCGCATACGATTCGTCCAGCCAATACTCCAGCACCTGGGCAGTCTCTGCGGGGAAAACCTTCAGATTGGCCTTGAGGGCAGCCGAACGCTCCGAAAGCGGCTTTTCCCAATTGCGGTAGAAGGGAGCGAACTGGAGGAAGATGCCTTCCTCGGGCTTCACCTTCTTCGGGTCCGGGGCATCCGTCGTCTCCGCATAGGCCAGATGCGCCAGTTGGGCGTTGGGGTCCGATTCGCGGAGGGCCTTAATGACGGTGTTCTCAATCATCAACGCCTGCTCGGAGTGGGAATACTGCTCGCAATCGGGACAGTGGCATTTGTCACCGCCGTCATCCAACCAGAAATAATACTTTCCGTCCGTCGGCTGATAATTGCTGGCAATATTGATGGCATTCTGGTACACAATCCGCATCCCCTCTTCGCTGGAAGGGCAGAGGTTCTTGTCCTTGACGCGATTGCCGTTGGCATCCATACGGAAATATTCCGGATGCGTCGCAAAGTAACTGCGGGGCATCAGATGGGAAGCCATATGCTCCTGGAACTGGATGGCGATGCCGGCGGCCTCGCACTGGGAACGGAATTCCTTCCACTCGCTCGAGGCCTGATTCTGTCCGGCGATGCTGAACATATTGAAGCCGTATTTGCGGGCGATGTTGAGCCAATCCACATACTGCTTGGTCTTCACGTCATCCCAAGCCAGGAGAAGACCCCGCTGTTGAAAGTAGGGTTCTCCCGTCCGCTGCTTGGGTGTATAGGCCGGCAAGGTTTCCTCCTTTTCGCCGCAGGAGAACAGCAGGGCCGCCAGAGCAGCAAAAACAACAATCCTAAGATATGTTTTTAGAAGGGCCATTCGTAATCCTGATAAGGAGGTAGATAGACATCAGCCATCGGCACGAGTTGGCGTACGCCGCCCGTCTTGGGTCCCTGAGGCAGCAAGCCATAGAAGCCCCAGCCGGAGACGGAGGTTGAACGAGGGGTGGACATATACTTGAAGCCGATGCGCATCTTGGAGGCAGCCGTATTGCGCGCTTCGAGCGAGAAACGGCGGATACGGACTTCAAGCACGGCTTTTTCGTGCACCTGGTCCAGGATACCGATAGCCTTGACATAGCGGTCGGTCAACTGGTTGGGCACATCCTCGGTGTAATACATCCGGTTGAGGCCGCCGCCGAAGATATCGCCGCCGTTGGTGCCGGTGTACTTCCACCACTGCATCTGGTTTTTGCCGGTCACGGCATCGCAGGTCCAGTCGTAGAAGTTGTCCACGCCATTGGAAAGACCGGGGGATTCGAAGTACCATTCGATACCCATCGGACTCCAGTACATCTTCTCGTCGCCGTTCTCATAGGTATGGGAAGTCACCGTGGCGCCGGTAGCGGGATTGCCGTCAATGTCAAACATAATGTTGAAAGGCAAGGAATAATTCCAGTAGGGCATAAAGAATTCCATCTTGAGGAAAATCCAGCCGCTGTCGGCATAGACATAGGCATTGTACAAGTCCGTGTAATAGGCATTCTCCGGAAGGGTGAGGGCGACGATGCCCGGATGAGGAATCGTCCATTCGTCCGTTCCCGCGATGCCGTCCATCGTAATGGTCGGGGTAATGACCTGGTTGGTCATCATATCCTTGAGCACCCAATTGTCGGCATTGAGGGTCAGGACATTCATCTTGCCGGTGAGCAAGGTCTTATTGGACATATCGACGGTCTTCTCCATATAGTATTTCTTGTCCACCAACAGGACGACCGTAAGGTTCTGGCCGGAGGCGAAAGAGATATCCTCCGCCGGGAACATCATATAAGCCGTGAGGTTGCGGTCCTGGCCGATGGTGACATTTTTGAGGCTCAATCCGAAAGAACTGGTCTTGGAGCCATAGAGGGAAGGCCGGAAGGTAGCCCGGTCTGTCTTGAGGGACAGGGCGCTGACCTGATGGCCGGTCATAGACGTGGGAAGGGTGATGCGCACCTTGATGCAGCCGTTCTGGAAACAGGTGCCGCCGTGTGCGCTCGCCCAGGCTTGGGAGAAGGTCACATTGGCATAGTCGCTGACATTTTTCAGCCAGGCATTGTACTCCAAATGGGCCAGGGAAGCGTTTCCGTTCTGCTCCTGGTCGGAATAAGTCTTCTGCTCCAGGTCGGAAATCTTCGTGTACTTATTGCCGGGAAGCAGGATGTTCACCGTCGCGGAGGTCATCGCATTGCCGGAAAAGACGCAGGAACTCGCTCCATATTGCTTGATGCTGTACACCTCGGTCTGGCTGCCGTCCTGGCTGATAAGGGCCAGTTTGTCGGAATTGTTCCAGGAGAGCGAGGAGGAGGCATCATTGTCATTGATGTCCACCTTGGTGGCTTCATCGACGGACACCGTCAACGTGGCTTCATCCCCTTGGGAGAGGTCTGCGAGCGCAGGCTCCTCCAGAGCGGACGAACAGGCGCAAAGGCCGGCCATCGCCGTGAGATAGAATAGTACTTTTTTCATAAACAATTATTTTGTGTAATTCAAAAGGCCGTTGCCATAATCCTTGACGAACTGGATGTCGCCGAAAGATTGGTAGTACTGCCCGCCTATCCACATACCGTAGGTAACGATATGGCGGATACCCAGGCTCGCATAATAGGCAATATCCTGCTGGTAAACGCTGGGATACCATTGGGCAATTTTTTTGACCGGCTTCTGCCAACCACTGCTCATCGTCACATCGAGCCAGTACTCAAGTACTTCGCAGGTCTCTGCAGGGAAGATTCTCAAGTGTTCCTTGAGGCAGTTCGTCATATAGCCGTGCGTCTGTCCGGCGCCGCCCTGAACGGAAGAATTGGAAATCGGATAATTCCATTTCCGGTGAATCGGCGCGAACTGCAGGAAGATGCCCTCGTGCGGCAGTACCTTCGTGGAAGGAGACTGCATCGTGTTGTCGTAGAGCAGGTGGGCCAGCATCGCTTTGTCGTCGATGGTGCGGAGGGCGTCAATGACGATGTTTTCTACGATGAGCCATTGCTCGACATCCGTGTACTGCTTGCAGTTGGGGCAGTGGCACTTCTTACCGAAATCGTCGCCCCAGAAGTAGTAGCGGTGGTTGGTGGGGGCATAGGCTTTGCCCAGTTCGATGGCGTTATCGTAGACACGCTGTTGTACCTCGGGATTGGTCACGCAGAAGTTGACATCATCCGTGCGGACGCCGCTTTCGTTCATACGGAAATACTCCGGATGGTTTTTGAACAGGGAACGGGGAATCAGCTGCGAGCCCATATGGTCTTCGTAGCAGATGCGGATGCCATTTTTGGTGCAGTTGGCCACATATTCTTTCCAGGCCTTGCCGCCGATGGAAGGGAAATTGTTGACGCTAAAGGTGTTGATGCCGCAGGTCTTGGCCAAGGCAATCCAGTCCAGGGTCTGGACATCCTCCCAGGTCAGGACGACGCCACGGGTCTGGAACCAATGGTTGTCCACCGGCCATTCAGGCTCCTGCGGGTCGGGGTCGGGGTCCGGATCGGGATCGGGGTCAGGGTCGGGTTCCGGCTCAGGATCTTCTCCGGGGTCAGGAATTCCGGGATCGGGGTCATCGTCTTCTTCGATGATGCCTCCGCCGCTACTCGGGCGGTCTGTCTGCTTGGCCGTTGATTTATTATAGGCAAGCCAGGCAGGATCTTTCTCCGTGCAGGAAAGCGCGGTGAAAACAAGGGCGAAAAGCACCAGAAGAATACTAATGTCAAATCTTTTCATTGCATTCATTTTTGGGGTCTGAAGTCTCGGAGTGCCTTACCGTAATCGGTGATGCAGGAGACATCCTTATACATATTGAGGTAGTCGGCATCAATATACACGCCGTAGCAGGTGATATTGCGGATACCATAGGAAGCATAAGTTTTCAGGTCGTCGAGGAAGGCCGCCTTGGTCTGCTCGTTCCAGCCCAAATCTTTGGCCGGTTTCTTCCAACCGCTGCGCTGGGAGACGTCCAACCAGTATTCGAGCACCTGGGCTGTCTCGGCAGGGAATACCTTCAAGTTGTCCTCGAGCATATCGAGGTAATCACCGTGAGACCATTTCTGGTCAGGACGGATGGCCGCACGGTTGGAGAGGGGTTCGTCCCAACGGCGGTAGAAAGGTGCCCACTCCAGGAACACGCCTTCGCTGGGCTTGATGCAGGAAGGAGCCGGCGTAGTGGACTCATAGGCGAGGTGGGCCAGAACGGCCTCGGGATCCACGGTGCGGATGCCTTCGAGGATGGCATTCTCGTAAATCAGTCCTTGGTCGGAAGCATTGTAATTTTTGCATTTCTCGCAATGGCAGATGCCGCCGCCGTCGAAGAGCCAGGTGTAGTAACGATGGTTGGACGGGGCGTATTTGACCGCGAACTCCGCCGCGTTCTTGCGAATGACCTCAAGGGCTTCCTCGCAGGAAGGGCAGCCATTGGCATCGTTGCGGCGCACACCGTTTTCATCCATACGGAAATACTCCGGATGCTCGTGGATCAGGTCGCGGGGGAGCAACCAGGTCATCGCGTGCTCTTCGTATTCGAAGTCGATGCCGTTGTCAATGCATTTCTGCTTGAACTGCGCATACTCATCCGACAAGTAATCGAAACCGCAGACGCTGATGGTGTTCATGCCGGTCTCTTTCATTTTTGCCAACCAGTCGAGTTGGTCGGGGTTCTTGATGTCATCCCAGGCGACGACGATGCCGCGCAGTTTGAACCAAGGCTCGTCCTGAGCCTGTTTGCAGGAAGACAGGGACAGACCCAGCAGGGCTGCAAGGAAGATTATTAAAGTCAACTTTTTCATAGCCTATAAATTTTTAATAAGAATCAACAAACTGGGGCAGGGTCAACTCGTACATATCTACGATTTGACGAGCGCCATTGGTGTAGGCACCCTGCGGAAGCATACCGTGCATAGGCCAGCCGGTTCCGCGCATATACTTCAGGCCGAAGCGGCATTTGTTGCCGGTCATGCCGAGGGTCTTGCGGGAGAAACTGCACTCGAAGACACAGCCGTTGGGCACAATGGTTCCTACGGCGCCGCCGTCAGCCACCTGTCCCTGGGCATAGCACATCTTCTTGGTGATGTCGCCTTCGTACTTACGAATCAAGTATGCACTCTTGTCTGTGTACATATTCTGGCCGGCAGGTCCTTCGTAGTGGTGCATATAGTTGTAATCCCAGCCGGAGAGCGCGTTGGAGGTAAAGTCGAAGACGTTCTCCAAGGCCGGATTGTAAAGGCCTTGCTGCTCCAGCAGCCACTCGCAGCCCATATTGTTCCACAGTTTCTGGACATTGTCGGTGCCATAAACCTCGGGCGTCGTCGCAAAGCCGCCGGTGTTGGGGTCGCCGTCCACATCGAAGAAGAAGTCGAAAGGCATAGAATCGCGGTAACCGTTGCAGATGATGTAGAAATAGATGTAACGGGAATCGGCAACGACTTTGGCCTGCCTGAGGTCCTGATACTGACTATAGACATTGCTCGGGCAAGTCAGCGTCTCCACACCATCGGCGGCATCCCAGTCCGCATACTCGCCGTCAATCACGATACCGGCATCGTCGCTCCGGAGGAAGTCGATGGAGATGGTCGGACGGGAAGGCATCTTGGCGTTCTCGACATTCGTAATCTTAAGCACGGCCTTGTAACTGCCATAAGGGACGTTCGTATCCGTAGAGAGCGCAACCTCCACTTTCTCGGAACCGGCCGGAATGGTGACGGTTCTGGGGAAAGTAATCTGGTTGATAGTGGAGGAAGCATCTTTCTCCAAAGTCACTTTTACATCCTGGGTCGTGGCTTCGGAAAGACGGAAAATCAACTTCGTCTGGCCCGTCTTCGAGCCGAAGGGCTCCACGGGACTGTCATAGGACAGGGTGGGAAGGAAATCATAATCATAGTCGAGACGCACCTCACTGGCGGTCTTGTCCACGGTGGCACCGGTAACCGAAGCAATTTTGATAACCGTTTGGTAGGTACCGGAAGCCAGGCCGGAAGGGTTGGCCGTGATGGTCTGGGTCTTGCCTTGAACGCCGGCACGGATGGTCACCTTCTTGGTATAAGTGGTCGGCATCAGACCCGCATAGCCGGATTCGGCCTTACCGTCAGCCAAATTGACCGTCACCTGCTTGGACGCGGCGCTGGACAGGAGAACTGTGATTTTCGCCTTGCCGCTTTCGTCATACTCGTCCTCAACCACGAGCGAAACCGTCACATTGGAACTGCCGCCGCCCGATGTCGAGCCCTGCTCCTCATTCTTCTTGCAGGATCCCAGCGCTGCGCAAATGCACAATGCGCTCAAAACCGTAGTAAATAAAACCTTTTTCATATCGTTGTTATTTTATTCCCAACCGGGATTTTGTTCAAGACCTCTGTTCTTATCAATTTCAGACTGAGGAATCGGGAAGAGATAATGCTTTTCGGGGTCGAAAGTCCTCGTCTGGAATACAGGATAAGTGATTTTCCCGTTCTCATCAACAGCCACTTTGTGCACTTTACCGTTATCCACGGTCTCGGCAATCAGCCAACGGCGGACATCCCAGAAACGGTGGTTCTCGAAGCAGAGTTCGATCTTGCGCTCGTGACGAATCTTCTCGCGCATTTCCTTCTTGCTCAGGCCTTCGGGCAGATCCTTCTGGCCGGCACGCTTGCGGATGGCGTTGACATATTTGTACACCGTGCTGGTAGGACCGCCGAACTCGTTGTAGGCTTCCGCCGCGTTGAGGTAGAACTCAGCCGTACGCAGCAGCGCGAAACGGCGGTAAGTCAGACCGGCGTGCGTAAGCAGGTTGTGGTCCTGATCGAGATATTTGTTGGTAAAGTAGTTGGTGCGGACAATGTTACCAATGTTGATATTGTCCAGGCCATTGGTGGAAATGTCGATTTGGCGGCCCTGCAGCATCGCACCGTGGTAGAGGATGCAACTGTAGAAGCGGTCTTCACGGCCCTCCCAGGGGTGGAGCGGGTCATAGTCGGTAGCCAGGGGATTGAGAATCTGGGTGTTGTTCTCACGATAGCCCAGCACGGGAATCTCGTTGCTGGTTTTCATCTCAAACTCGTCCACCATTTCCTGCAGGGGGCCGTCCACATTGAAGGCTCCGTAGCCCAGCGGCATGGCATACACATCCCACCAGTAGCACTCCAGGTAATAGTTGTTGTTGCACCAGATGACTTCTTCCTGAACAGCCGGCTGGTTGAAGAGGAAAGAATACTTGATGGCCAGGGTGTGACCGGCATCTTCCGCCGCCTGAATCATCTCGGCATTGGCGATGGCCGCCTCTTCCCAACGGGCGACATCATTGGTCGTATTCCAAAGAGGGCTGGCCCAATAGAGCAGCAGGCGGGCTTTGATACCATCGCAGACCAGCGAGGTGACGCGGCCGAAATTGGCATCATCGTGCTTGACGGGCAAGTGCTTTTTAGCCTCGGTCAAATCTTCGAGAATTTGCTGCACGGTCTCCTCTGCCGAAGCCCGCGTGATGGCTTTGAGTTCTTCGACATCGCTGACGCCCAGCGGCTCGGTGATAAGGGGAACACCGCCCCACTGCTGGAAGAGCAGGAAGTAGAAATAGCCGCGGAGGCAGTACGCCTCGCCCAGCAGACGCTCCTTGCGGTTGCTGGTACCCGTGGACATTTCCTCGGGAATCAGGTCGTAGTTCTTGATGAGGACGTTGCAGCGGCGGATACATCCGTAGTAGTCCGCCCAGTTGCGCTGCATCGGCATCGCCGTCGGGTTCCAGTTGCCCAGGTTGAAGTCATAGGGCGTCTGGGTGACCGTCGAACTCTGCTGATAGCCGATTTCATCCGTACCGCCGCCCAGTTTGTAACGACCCTGGTCGTCTTCGGTGCTGGTCTGGAAGTCGGGCAAAAATGCGTAAGCATTGTTGAGATACTGCTCCGCCGTCTCAATCTTGGAGAACACTTCATGCTCCGTAATCCTATCGCTGGGGTCACGGTTGAGGAAGTCGCAGGAAGACAAAGCCGCGGCAAGCGACAAAAGTGCAATAATGGAATTTATCTTTTTCATAACACTGCCCTTTTATTAAATGTCAAAACGAAGTCCGAGGTTGAAAATACGCTGCAAAGGATAAGGAAGCGTGCCGCTGCCGGCGGATTCCGGGTCGCGGTCCTTGAGCCAGAGCGCATCCCACACCGCCACGTTCTGGGCGTTGATATAGACGCGGGCGCTCTTGATCCTGATGGCACTGGTAACGCTCTCGGGGAAATTGTAACCGATTTCGATGTTGCGGATCTTGAAGTAATCCGTCTTCATCAGGAAGTTGTCCGTCATCACCGTGTTGTTGGCCGTAGAGTGGGCCGCCGGGATGCGGGAAGTCCTGTTCTCCTTGGTCCAGCGTTGGTTGTGCACGATACTGCTGGCGTAGGTGTAAAGCATCGCCGTACCTCCGAAAGCCGCATTCATCATAATGCTGAAGTCGAAGTTGTAGAGGTTGAATCCCAGCGAGAGACCGGAGGTAAAGACCGGGATGTTGGAAATCTTAATGGGGATGCGGTCGTTCGGGTCGATGACACCGTCGTTGTTGACATCCATATACTTGATGTCGCCGGGACGGACGGGGCCGAATGTCTGGCGGGGACTGTCGGCAATCTCTTCCCAGTTCTGGAAAATGCCGATGGCGTGATAGCCCAAGTAGTTGCCAATCTCCAGACCTTTGAGCGACTGATATTCGTAGGCCGGAGTCGGCTGGTCATTCTCCAAGACGACATTCTTGGCATAGGTGCACTGGAAATTGACGAAATAGCCGAACTTGCTGGTGACTTGCTGGTTGACGCGAATCTCACCTTCAAGACCCTGGTTCATCACCTTACCGGTGTTGCGGGAGGCGATGTTGATGATACCGACATAGTCGGGAATATTGCCCGGAGCCGTCAGGATGTTGTCGCGGTTCTCGCGGAAATAGTCGAGGGTGATGTTCAAGACATTGTTCCGGAGGAGGGAGATGTCGATACCGGCGTTGAGTTTGCGGGCGACCTCCCAGGTCACATCCGGGTTACCTACCTGGCTCTCGTTGTAACCGCCTGCCGAGGTCGTACCGTCCGTGGTCTTGCCGAAGTAAACATAACCGCCGCCATTGAAGTTGGGCTTGGCACCGCCCGGGGTATATTCGGTCACATACAGCCAGCGGGCACCGCCGACTTTGTCGTTACCGACCGTACCGTAGGAAGCACGGAGTTTGAGAATCTTCAGCCAATCCTGCGCTCCTTTCATAAAGGGTTCGTCACTGATGACCCAGCCGAGGGAACCGGAAGGGAAGACGCCGTAGCGTTTGTCAGCCGGGAAGTTCTCAGAACCGTTGAAGCCCAGGTTGAACTCTGCAAAGTAGCGGTTGGCATAGTTGTAGGCCACACGGGTACTGATACCCTGGTAGGCGTAAGGAAGTTGGAACTGAATGTTCTTCAGGGTGCGGTTGCCCAGAATCTGGGCGGTTACGTTGTGGTCGCCAAAACTGCGGTCATAGTTGAGGCGCAGGTCATAGTACATAAAGCGCTCCACATAACTGCTGCCCGACAGCACCAGACGGCTCTTGGTCGTGTAGTCCTGATAGATGGGCTCGCCCGTGATGTCTTCGCCACGATACCAGAACTGGTCGAAATCCTGGGACCACACGTGGTTGACATAGTTGTAGTTTTCAAAACTGAAGTACAACTGGACGCTCAGGCCTTTGGTGATGAAGTCCAATGCGTGGCGGGCGGAAATCGTACCGTTGGTCACATTGGTGTTGGTGGTATAGTAACCGCCCTGGGTAATCAGGCCGTAGGGGTTGTTCTGATAAGGCATTTCGAGTGCGGAACCCGCAGCCAGCGTACCGTCGGGGTTGAAGATGGCCTGGGAACTCGGCAGACGGGTGGTGATGACCTGGAAGATACGGGTGAAACTGCTGCCCGGACCGATTTTGGTCTCCAGACGGGAGGAAAGGTCGACGCGGATGTTGAGCATCTTGGTCGCATCGATATCGACGTTGGAGCGGAAGTTGAAACGGTCGAACGAAGGGGTCATACCGTAGTTCTTGCGGAACTCTTTCTGGTGGTTGAGCAAGGTACCCTGGTTGAGGTAACTGCCGGACACAAAGTAACGGACCTTGTGGTTCTTGCCCACGGTACCCGACACATTGAGGTTGTACTGTTGCTGCCAGCTGATTTTCTTGAGCGCGACATCAAACCAGTTGGTGTTCGGGAACTGGTAGGGGTCGCTGCCGGAGGCGATGATGTCCAACACTTCATCCGTATAACGGACGGGCTGACCATCGTTGGCGTCCAACTCGCGGTTGTACATAGCCTGCTCATAGGAACTCATCGTCTGGGGCAGACGGATGGGCTGCTGGATGGCGCCCTGGGCAGAGAAGGAAATCTGAGGCTTGTCGTTGTTGCCGCCTCGCTTGGTGGTGACGACCACGACACCGTTGGCACCCTGGATACCGTAGAGGGATGACGAAGAAGCGTCTTTCAGGATGGTCACGGACTCGATTTCATTGGCGTCCAACTGGTCAAAGTCGGATTTGTTTCGGGGAAGACCGTCGATAACGATGAGCGGAGAAGAATCTCCATAGGTACCCAGACCCCTGACATACAAGGAGGAGGCGTCGGCACCCGGCTCACCGGAACTCTGCACGGTGACCAGACCGGGCAGCTTGCCTGCGAGGGCGTTACTGATGTTGGCCACCGGACTTTGGATCAGGTCGCTGGTGGAGACGGTAGAGACGGCACCCGTGATGGAACGGCGGGTCTGCCGGTTGTCCATACCGACCACGACGACCTCGTCCAAGAACAGGGAGGCCTCCGCCATGGTAACGGCGTATTTGGCCCTGTCATCTACGACGAAGGAAGCATCCTCGTAGCCGATGCCCGTAATAATGATTTTCGCACCTTTGGGAACGGTCAGTTCAAAATCACCATCAATCGAGGTAACTGTACCGTTCTGTGTGCCTTCCTGGAGGACCACAGCCCCGATAACGGGCTGTCCATTTTGATCTAATACCCCCCCCCTTGATGGTCTTTGACTGCGCAAACAGAGGGAAAGCGACCAAAAGGCACACAAATACTGTGAATAGTGTCTTTTTCATTAAGCAGTTATTTAAGATTGTTTTTCCAATAATTCTCTATTTCTTCGAGGGTCTTGCCGGTAGTCTCCGGAACGAGTTTCCACATAATCAGCATATAGGGGACGCACATCAGCGCGAAGAGCAGGAAGGTGCCGGCCGGCGTAAGGTTCTCCAGGAACCAGGGCGTGAGCTGACCGATGAGGTAGGTACCGACCCAGAGCGCAAACCCGGCAATGGACATCGCACGTCCTCGCACCCGGTTGGGATACATCTCGGAGAGCAGGACGTTGACCACCGCACAGATGGAAATAGCGCAGCAGAATATATAGAAGAGGAAGAAGATAAGCAGGAAGGTGTTGCCCAGTCCGAGGGCGGAACCCGCCGCGAAATAGAGGGCGATGCACACCAGACAGAGTATCATTCCGCTGACGCCCCAGTA
>CADAFY010000029.1 GCA_902787255.1 uncultured Bacteroidia bacterium | reverse complement strand
TTCCAGTTCTACAAGGGTTTCCCGTCCGTCAAATCGTACACGATACCAACAGATACTTACTCTGACGTAGAGTACCTTTCCGACCACTGGCCGGTGGTCGTGGAGTACCGGATGAATTAAAATATGGACTATATTATTAAATGATTATCTTTGCGGAACACGACGAAATAACCAAACATATCGATATGAAACAATCAAAATTCATTCACTCCGAGAGCCGTGAGTACACGACTCCTTCAGTGAGGGTCCGATCCCTCATTCCCTGTTTCCCCGTGTGTCTGCAGGCCAGTAATGGCGCTGTGGCGGAAGACTATGAAGAAGAAGATATCTGGAATAATTAACGGTTAATGGCTATGAAACATGTATTCAGACTGATGATGTGCGCGGCCATTGCTGCTGCACTCTGCTCCTGTGAAAAGAAGGAGTTCAACGAGCCGACGGGCGACATCAACGTTCCGGATGGTTATCACATTCAGGAGTTCTTCGCCAAGAGCGAGGCTACCAAGACGAATCGGGATGATAACGGCAGTACAGTGTGGTCCCCCGATGACCGCATCACCGTTTTCTGGGATTCCGGGAACTGCTCTGCCGACTGTGTCAGCGGTGAAGACTCCGGCACGGCAAAGTTCCGCTCTATCATCCCCGATGGGACGACCGTCATTTATGCAGCCTATCCGGAAGCCATCAACGCCGAGGTGAGTGTGGCTACGGATGAGATCGAGGTTGAGATCGGGAGTGAGCAGCCCGGTTCGTTCTCTGCCGGCAACATCGCCGTCGCAAAGGCTGACGGCGACGTACTTAATTTCTTTAACGTCAACGCCTTCCTCTGCTTCGAGATCCCTGGTGACGACATTACGAAGGTCGTCGCCGAAAGTGTGAGCGGTGCTGCCCTCGCCGGCAAGCAGGTCGTCTCCTTCGCGGGTGAGAATCCTGCGCTCGGCGCCCAGAGCAACCCTGCCTCCTCCATCACGATGTCCGTCAGCGGCGGCGGGAAGTACTATATGTCCATTCTTCCCGGTGTCCAGCACGCAAGCGGTATTCTCCTGAAGTACTACAAGGGTGACGACGTTTCGGGGACCTATTATCTTGACAAGGACATCACGACTGCCCGCAACAAGATTTACGCTTTCGGCGAGTTCGAGCCCGACGGCAACTATTACGCAACGCCCGACGGCGCCGGCAACAAGTCCGGCCTCAACTGGGACAATGCGATGGACGCAGAAAAACTTTCGGCCCTTCTGACCATCCCCTCGGAGGCGGCCCCTCTTGCGGCAAAGGTTGCCGCTCTCGACGGGGCTACGATCCACCTCGGTGCAGGGACCTTTGATCTGGGAGATCTTGCGGATATTGATTTCTCCGCTGCTGAATCTGCTGTGACCCTCAATTTTGTCGGTAACACTCCGGTGTCCGGAAATGACGACAGCTGGACGGTCATTACCGGTGCCGAAGATCACAGAATCATCTCCCTCAGCGACAAGGTTAAGGCGACATTTACCGACATATCTTTCGAAAAAGGTGTCAGCCACGTATCCGGTAATGCACCCGTGCTGATTTGTGCCGGGGCGGAGGCAACCTTCACTAATTGCCGCTTCCTCGACGGCTATAATATCAAAGATGATGGAGTAAGCTATTCCACCGGAGGTGGCGTTTATGCGCAGGAAGACACCAAAGTTTCTTTCACCGGCTGTGAATTTGCCCGCAACAAAGCCTCTTATGCCGCTTCCCTTGCCGTCAAGGGCGAGGCTTCGATCGACAATTGCAACTTCCACGACAACGAAGGCACGAATATGGGCAGCGCCATTTATGTGGACTATGGTGTCGCAGTCTGTGATGTGAAAAATAGCGTTATCAGCAGCAACTCCGTGGCAAATGTGGATGGTGGCGCCATCGTGGTTTCCAGAGGGACCATTACCCTCACCTCCTGTACCATAGAAGAGAACTACGGAGCGAAGCGCGGTTCAGCGTTGAGGCTGGTAAACAGCGACAGCTTCGGGACCCTGATTAACTGTACCGTGAAAGGCAACAGTGCCGCATACGGCGGAGCGATCAATGTGCCGAAAGGAGTCTGTACGATTGAAGGCGGCACTTATGAAGCGAATTATTCGACCTCAACGTCCGGCGGATGCATTCTTTCTAGCGGAAGCGGCGAAGTGTCGGTCAAGGATGCCGTCTTCAAGAATAACTACGTTGGGAATTTCGGAGGCGCCATACGGCACGAGAGCAATGGTGCACTCACGATTACTAACACCAAATTCGAGGGTAATTATTCTACTTACGACGGAGAAAATGAGGCCTTTGGTGCCGCCGTTTCTATCGACTACGGGCAGAAGGATGCCAAGGTGACGATTGACGGGTGCTCTTTCATCGGCAATCATGCCAAGAGCGGCGGCGCTTCGGCACTGAGTTATCAGTCCAGCGGCGATGGTGCCACCGGATGGATGAAAGTAAGCAACACGCTGTTTGAAGGTAATTATAACGAATACAGCGGGACCAACAATAACAATTATGCACGCCATGCCGGCGCTGTACGTCTTGGCCACGACTCGACGGACAGCTATTTTGACAACTGTGTATTCAAGAATAATTATACCCAGGCGGCAGATGCGGAGATGAAGAGCTGTTATGGAGGTGCGGTCTCATTCTATGCAGACGGGAACGGTTATTTCAACAATTGCCACTTCGAAAACAACCACGCGACCCGTGGCGGTGCCATCTCTTCGTGGGGATGTACCGGCAGCGGTATTTATCTGAATGGCTGCTCCTTCAGCGGAAACTGGTGCTCCTATAAGTTCGGGACGACCATCTTTGTTTCGCGGACACAGAAATTCTGTATGAACAATTGCAGCTTCAACGACAACACCTATTCATTCTCTACCGACGGAGACAATGCTTGCTGGGTGTATGTCGACGGCAATGCCGCATCTGGTGATGCCAGCCCCAACAATACCAAGGTTCTGGATGAATGTGTCATCAGTAACTGCTCCATCATCGGTTCCGCCAGGGCATCTTCCTCCTTGACACCATTGACCAATGGCCAGGAACTGGTGTATATATTGGACCTGAAGAGCGGCGGAAAATGCGCTATGATCAACAATGCCATTATTGCGGAAGGAACCGAGCAGTATTCCTGGTGGTTCAACTCGGCAAATATTTCCGGTTACAATAATGTCTGTACACAGGCCGGAAGTTCCTGCACAACAAGCTGCACCTATACTCCTTCCGGCGACACTTCAGGCAAGTCGAAATCCGATTTCGGCTCCCTGGCCTGGGATGCTGCGGATAATGTCTGGAAGTGGAACGGTACGCTTGCCGGTGGCTGCACAGCTATTTCAGCCAGTGATTTTGCGACGGCCGTCAATGACGCCAGCGCAACGTTCAAGTCATGGCTTGAAGATAAGGGCATTCTTAACAAGGATCAGCTCGGTAATGACCGCGGCAGCGGAGCCTGGTGGCCCGGCGCCTATCAGAATTAGCCATCTTCGGTGTTATAAGTCTGGAAAATCTTTAGTAAAAACATCTTTAGTAAAAATCAATTTAGTAAAAAGGTTTTTACAAAAAATTCACGCTGTTTATTGCTTTTTCGCAAGTGCTCTTTTGACTTTGTTGCGGAAGCGGAGGAAGAGGTCGTCGATGGAGGTGAGCAGGGCGGAGAGCGAGTTGCCGGGGGAGATGACAAAATGGCGCAGGGAGTGGTAGCAGAAGGTCTTGATGCCGATATACAGGTTCTGGAGATAGTACTTGCGGCTTTGCCTGTCCCAGTTGTGCCCGAAATTGCCGTCCAAGATGATGTAGTTATTCATAATGTCCGCGTTTCGTTCCCATTTCGGGCTGGGGTCATATAGGGGGACATATTCCGCGTTCATTCCCAAATGACGGACGGCCAGAGCGGCGAAGGTCTTCCATTCGCGCATCAACCCCATTTTCGTCAGACGCTCCTGCAGCAACGAGGCGTCGATTTCGTCCTTGAAAGTATAGAGCAGACGACACCAGTCGCACACTTGCCGGAGCCCCACACCCCCGATGAACGAGTGTTTGAGGATATGGGTAAAAACGAAAATGACATCATTGTCGGGCTTGGGAACTTCAATCGGAACCTCATCGACTGTCCAGACTCGAACTTCCTTGTTTTCGAAGGTATTCCGGAAAATCTCGTCGACCACTCGGTCCACCCGTTTCAGGTAGTGCATATCCAGGGTCCCGTGCATCTCGACAATCCCGTTTCCGATGTCTAAGCTGATGTGCAGGTCCGAGTCGCGTTCGTTGTCGAAGGAACTCGCAATTTTCTTAAGAATGTCGACGGCTTTTTTGTACGCTTCCCGGGCGACAATCAAATCCACATCTCCCGACATTCTCCACTGGGGACGCTCGTAGCACCAGGCCAGGCCTTGTCCTTTTACGAGCAGGGGAGACACGCCTTTGTCGCGCAGATAGGTGATCAGTTTGGCAATATATTCATTCATTGCCTTGTTGATTTTCTCTGCCTTGACCACACTGTGGATGAACTTCGCAGCGTCTTCTTTGGTGATGGTCCGGTCGACCACGTGTTCCATACCGGCCGCTACCAGGCCGATGACCGTCTGTTCCTTGGCGATTTCGAAAATCCTGTTGAAATCAACGGACCCATATTCCTCCAAGCGGACTTCTTTCTCCCAAAGTCCGCCGCGCAGCAAGGCGTAAAACGCAGCCGGGTTATGATCCGTTCCCATCAACCGGGATGAAAGGGGTTATCGGATGACGATTTCGTAGGGGAGGCGGGCGTAGACCTTGCCGTAGTCGTTGTCGCTAAGCGAACGCAAACTACGGAACGCGCCTTTGAACGGCGTGCCGGCGAGAATCTCTTCTTCAACGGGGCCGCCCTGCAGCGTGCTGGCGAGCATCGTGAGCATATCCACTGGCTCGGGATAGGAGACGACCTGCCACAGGCTCAAATCGCTGCCGTTGTCGCCTTCGGCAATGGAGGCGGCATATTTGAGGGCGTCTTCCAGCGTACCGTTCTCATCGGTGAGTCGGATGCCCATAGATTCGGCGCCCGACCATACACGTCCTTGGGCGATGCCGTCCACATAAGTCTGCTCCAAGCCGCGGCCCTTGGCTACGATGCCCGTGAAACTGTCATAGATGTCTTCGATGGAGGCCTGCATATAGGCCAGTTCGCTGCTGTCCAGAGGGCGCATCATACTGTACATATCGCCGTGCTTGTTGGTGGTGATGGTCGCTACGCCCAGGTGCGCAAGGTTCTTGGCGGTCTTGCTGAAATCGGGAATCATACTGAATACACCGATGGAGCCGGTCAGGGTGGAGTTGTTGGTGTAAATCTTCTTGCAGCCGGCGGAAATCCAATATCCGCCCGAAGCGGCGTAGTTGCCGTAGGAGGCTACCACCGGTTTCTCCTGGCAGAGGAGTTCCACTTCGGCGCGCACTTTATCCGCGGCCAACACGGAACCGCCGGGGGAGTTGACGCGCAGCACTACCGCCTTGATGTCCTTGTCCTTGCGGACGGCGCTGACCAGTTTGGCGAAGTCCGTACCTACGATTTCAGGGTCGGTGGAACGGCTTGAGGGCGTTTCCACGATGTCGCCGTCAGCATAGATAATGGCGATTTTCTCCTGGGCTTTATAGTTGGGTTTCACTTTGATTTTGGCATAGTTGGCAAGCGAAATGGCTTGAATGTCCTCCCGGCATTCGCAGCCGTAGAGCGCACAAAGTTTCGCGTCCATTTCTTCCTTGCTCAGCAATGAATCGACCAGGCCTTCGCGCAGCAAATCTTCGGGGAAATTGAGGGCGAGTTTGTCAATGAGTTCGTTGAAATGTTCGGCGCTGATGCCGCGACTTTCCGCTATCTGAGCGCACCAGGCATTCCAGACGCCGCCGAGGGCCGCTTCCAGTTGCTGACGGTTGGCGGGGCTGATTTCATTGCGGATGAAAGGTTCGCCGGCCGCTTTGTATTTACCGTGACGGATGAGTTGCACATTGATGCCCAATTTGTCGAGCAGGTCTTTGTAGAACAGCAACTGGGTGGCGAGGCCGGTAATCTGGCAGCCCGCACCTTTGGCGGAAGTCATATACATTTCATCGGCGACGCTGCCCAGGTAATAGCCCGCATTCGTGGGCGTTTCCGTCCAGGCGATGATGGGCTTGTCGCAGGATTGCTTGAAATTGTTCAGGGCGGCCCGCAGTTCCTCGACGTGGGCTGCACCCGCTGCGGTGTTGTCCGGCTTGAGATAGATGAAGGAAATCTGCGGGTCGGTCGCGGCGGTGTTGATGGCTTGGACCGCATCCCAAATACCGAGTTTTTCGGCATCTTCCTTGCCCTGAATCAGGGCAAAAGGGTCTTCCATACTCTGCTCGGCCAGCACGATGTCTTCCATATTGATGTGGAGGACGGCCTTTTCAGGCATCTTGGGTTCGGACGGACTGCTCAAAGAACCGAGGAGGCCCATCACGATGAAAAAACACAAAACCAAGCAGATGATACTGCTGAGAAGAACGGCAAAAAACGTTCTGAAAAACTTTTTCATATACAAATCTGTTTACTCTATATATATTAAGAGTACAAAAGTAGGCAAATTTCGTTATCTTTGCAAGTTATAATGATGTTGAAAGTCCGCATATATTGTTTGTTGCTGTTGCTGGTCTTCCTGCCGGCATTCTCGCTAACGGCCGCCGAACAGCCCGATACGGTCGGGATGTACCGCGATCGGACGGACTCGTTGTCAGAGGCTTTGACCATCAGCGCCACGGGCGGAAATTTTATTTCCAAGCGTTCAGACCTGCGAACCGAAGTTATTTCGGCTTCCGGATTGTGCAAGATGGCCTGCTGCAATCTGGCGGAAAGTTTTGAAAATTCGGCCAGCGTGACGGTGGGCTACAGCGATGCCGTGACCGGCGCCCGCCAGATCCGCCTGCTCGGACTGAGCGGCATCTACACCCAGATGCTGGATGAGAACCGGCCGGTGATGCGGGGCATCGGAGCCCCCTTCGGCCTGTCCTATATTCCGGGCCAGTGGCTGGAAAGCATCCAGATTGCCAAGGGTGCTTCTTCGGTCATCAACGGCTTGGAGGGCATCACGGGCCTGATTAATATGGAACACCGCAAGCCTACGGATGAGAAACCGTTGTTTGTCAATGCGTCCGTGATGAGCGATACCAAGGCGGACTTGAATGTCGCTTCGTCCTTGCAGTTGAACGACCAATGGAGTACGGCCATCCTGGGCCACGCATCCGGCAATTTCTACAGCATGGACCATAACAAGGACGGCTTTATGGATGACCCTTTGCAGTCGATGTTCAGCCTCTCGAACCGTTGGCTGTACTATGCGCCCGACGGGGTGCAGGTGCGTTTCGGCGCCAAGGCGCTGTACCACCGCAGCCGGGGCGGAGAAATGGGGGCGAATGGTCAGCCGGCCTACAGCAAGGATGCGCAAAGCCTGCCGGGGACCCGGTGGGGAACGGATATCACCAACACCTATATCAACGGATATTTGAAAGCGGGCATTCCTTTGAATGAGGACAACAGCCAGAATATCGCCCTTGTGGCGGATGGCACTTGGCAGCGGATGGATGCCTGGTTCGGAGCCCATCTTTTCGCTCCGACGCAGTCTTCTGCCTTCTTGAACCTGCTTTACCAGAACGAGATGTCTGAAATGCACCATTTTACCCTCGGACTGACGGGCTTCTATGATGCTTTTTCCCAACTGCGTTCCGCCACCGTTCCGTTCGAGAACAGCCGTTTGGGGACGGCCGGTGCGTTCGGGGAATATACTTTCCATTTTGAAGAAAAATTCACGGCCATTGCCGGGCTGCACGCCGACTGGTATGCGGGCAAGGGCTTCAAACTCTCGCCCCGCCTGACTTTGAAATACGAACCCGTCGAGGGGCTGGTGCTCCGCGCCAACGGCGGCCGGGGCCTGCGCTATTCCCATCCGTTGACCGACCATATCGGGGTACTTTCCACCGCCAAGACGCTTCAATGGAATTTCACCGGCCATCCGCTGGAGGATGCGTGGACTTTCGGCGGCAATGCGACCGTTCATTTCCCCATCGCCGGCCGGGAAGCGAGCGTGAGTTTCGATTATTTCCGCACGCAGTTCACCCAGCAGGTGGTGGTCGATTACGAGCGTTTCGCCAACACCATTTCCCTCTATCAACTCAAGAGCGTGACGGACGGCCAGTCCTTTACCGATAGTTATCAGTTGGACTTTTCCTGCGAGCCGGTGGAGCGCTTTACCGTGAGCCTGACCGCCCGTTACACGAATGCCCGTTGCACCTATGCGTTGCCGGGGCTGCCGGGGGTATGGCGGGGACAGTTGCGCGAGCAGCCGATGGTCTCCCGGGCGAAGGCCGTGCTGAACCTCCAGTATGCCACGCACCTGCGCAAGTGGATTTTCGATTTCACCGCTTCGCTCAACGGTTCCGCGCGGGTGTATGATTTTATGAAGGACCTCAGGGACGCCAACGGCAACTTGCTCTATCCGAACGGACGCACCCCGGTCTATCCGCTGCTGTACCTGCAGGTGACGCGCCGCTTCAAGGGCTGCGATGTCTATTTGGGCGGCGAAAATTTGACGAATTTTACCCAGAAATACGTGATCTTGGGCACCCGGCGGGCGGACGGCTCCGTCGATACCTCTTCGCCTGACTTCGACGCCGGTTGCGTGTGGGGACCGCTGATGGGCATCAAGGTCTATGCGGGTGTGCGGATTACTTTATGGAAGACGAACTAAGAATAGAAAACGACCTAGAATATGAAACTGCTGATAACCCTGGCCCTGTTGGCCGCTTTTTCCAACGTGACCTTTGTCACGAACCTGAGTTGCCACAAATGCGCCCAGAAGATAGAAGAGAATGTGGCGTTTGAAAAAGGTGTGAAAGACCTCAAGGTCAATGTGAAAGAAAAGACCGTGTACATTCAGTACGACAGTACGAAAACGGATGTGGGCACGCTGACGAAGGCCATCGAGAAATTGGGCTATCAAGTAATAGAAACAAAATAACCAACCTAATACCATTATGTTTGAAATTGTAACCAAAAAGATGCTGACCTCGAACATCTGCGAGATGGATGTCAAGGCCGAAAGGCTGGCGAAGGCGGCTCAACCGGGACAGTTCCTGATTGTCCGGGCGGATGAAAAAGGCGAGCGCATCCCGCTCACCATCAGTGACTATGACGCGGAGAAAGGGACGGTGACCATCGTTACCCAGATGATTGGCGCTTCCTCCAACGACATCGTTTCTTTCGAGCCGGGCGAGGCTTTCGCCGATGTGGTGGGCCCGCTGGGCATTCCCTCTGATTTCGTGGAAATGAGCCCCGAAGAACTCTCCCGCCAGCACTACGTGTTCATCGCCGGCGGCGTGGGTACGGCTCCCGTCTATCCCCAGGCCAAATGGCTGCACGAGCGCGGCGTCAAAGTGGACGTGATTATCGGCGCCCGCAACAAGGACCTCTTTATCTACACGGATAAGATGGAGACGGCCTGCGACAACCTCTATCTCTGCACGGACGACGGTTCCGCCGGTTTCCACGGCGTGGGTACCGCGATGCTGGAGAAATTGGTCGCGGAAGGCAAGCAGTACACCCGCTGCGTGGCCATCGGTCCTATGATTATGATGAAATTCGCCACCCTGACGGCCAAGAAACTCAACATTCCCATCACCGTCAGCCTCAACACCCTGATGGTGGACGGCACCGGTATGTGCGGCGCCTGCCGTGTGAGCGTGGGCGGGAAGACCCGTTTCGCTTGCGTGGAAGGTCCCGAATTCGACGGTTATCTGGTCGATTTCGACGAGGCGATGCGCCGCCAGAGAATGTATTTGACGGAAGAGAAAGAGGCGAAGGAAAATCACGTATGCCGCATTGGCAGAGGTAAATAAGCAGAAGATTATGGCAAACAAAATAGCAAGAACCAAGGCCCGCGAGCAAGAACCGCTCGTGCGCGCCACCAATTTTGATGAAGTCTGCTACGGCTTCAACCTGGAAGAAGCGCAGCTCGAAGCGTCCCGCTGCCTGCACTGCAAGAATCCCCGTTGCGTGGGTGCCTGCCCGGTGAACATCAATATTCCCGAATTCATCGCCAAGGTGCTGGAAGGGGATGTCAAGGGGGCCGCCTCCATCATTGCGCAGGATTCCTCCCTGCCCGCCGTCTGCGGTCGTGTCTGTCCGCAGGAAAGCCAGTGCGAGGGGAGTTGCATCCTCGGTATCAAGGGTGAGAGCGTGGCCATCGGTCAGCTCGAGCGCTTCGTCGCCGACCATTCCACCGCCGAGGCGGTCATCGCTCCGGCCAACGGCATCAAAGTCGCCGTGGTGGGTAGCGGCCCGGCCGGTCTGGCCTGCGCCAGCGACCTTGCCAAATGGGGCTACGATGTGACGATTTTCGAGGCCCTGCACAAGCTCGGCGGCGTGCTCCAATATGGTATTCCCGAGTTCCGTCTGCCCAAGGACAAGGTGCTGGCCCGCGAAATCGAGGCTGTGCGCGCCCTGGGTGTCAAATTTGAAACGGACGTGGTCATCGGCCGTACCGTCACCATCGACCAACTCTTCGACAACGAAGGTTTCAAGGCGGTGTTCGTCGGTACGGGCGCTGGTCTGCCCCGCTTTATGGGCATCCCCGGCGAGAATCTCAACGGTGTTTTCTCCGCCAATGAGTTCCTGACCCGCAACAACCTGATGAAGGCCTTCCGTGAGGATTACCTCACCCCCATCCGGGCTGGCAAGCAGGCCATCGTGGTGGGTGGCGGCAATGTCGCGATGGATGCGGCCCGTACCGCCCTTCGTCTGGGCGCCGCGACCCATATCGTCTATCGTCGTACCGAGAAGGAACTTCCTGCCCGTCGCGAGGAAGTGCACCACGCCATCGAGGAAGGCATCGTCTTCAATATGCTGACCAATCCTGTGGAAATCCTGGGTGACGAGAACGGTTGCGTCCGCGCCGTCAAGTGCGTGAAGATGGAGTTGGGCGAGCCCGATGAGAGCGGCCGCCGCAGCCCGCAGGTCATCCCCGGTTCCGAGTTCGAGATTCCGGCCGAGACCGTGATTATGGCCCTCGGCACCTCTCCGAACCCGCTGATTGCTTCCACGACCAAGGGCCTGGAGGTCAACCGCAAGGGTTGCATCGTCGCTACCGAAGTCGGCGCCACCTCCCGTCCGGGCGTGTTCGCCGGCGGCGACACCGTCTCCGGAGCCGCTACGGTCATCCTCGCCATGGGTGCCGGCCGCAAAGCCGCCAAAGCCATTGACGAGTACATCAAGAGCCTGTAAGCAGGTGGCGCGCGGGATAAAAACCGTACGGATGCACGGCAGATAATCTGTGGATTGTCAATAGATTAATGAAAAGGACCTACCCAAAATCGGGTAGGTCCTTTTGTGTAATCTGCTGATAGATAGGCCGAT